>NZ_JBEPAK010000385.1:0-4296 GCF_040298565.1 Kitasatospora sp. NPDC001539
CGCGTGCTGAGGGCGCGTCGCACCGGCGTCGTGTCCGGGCCTCGCCCGCGCGGGGCCTGTGCCCGGTCGCGGCGGCCCGGTGAGGGGTGCGCCGGACCGCTGTGGGCGGTGGCGGCCTGCGCCTCAGGCGGTACGCCCGTCAGACACGGTACGCCCGTCAGGCGGTGCGCCCGAGCGTGGCCAGGTAGGCGCGCCAGCCGCCGTGGTGGGTGATCTCGCGGTGCACGCCGCGCTCCAGCTCGCCCCGGGCGAGCAGCATGGACAGGCACGCGGAGCCGTCCTCCAGCTCGATCACACCGAGTTCCAGCTCCCTCGGCTCCCCGGGCAGGATGTCGTCCCGCAGGCGCTCCAGGCTGATGTCGTACAGCTCCCCGTCGATCGCGGTGTCGACGGCCGGATCGGCCAGCAGGCCCGGGCAGACGTCCGTCCCGCCGCTGTGGTCGATGGAGAAGAACCGGTACCCGGGGGCGGTCCGGGCCGGGCCGATCAGGGCGTCGGCGACCTTGCCGTGGAACGGTCCGCCGACCATCGCCTGACCGTTGAAGAAGACGCGCGCCATGGATGTGACTCCTCACGAGGGTTGGAAAGCGTGGCAGAAGGGCCGCTGCGGGCGCGGAGACCGTGGAAGGCCGCCGCCACAGGGCCTGGAGAAGGGCGTGCCAAAGGACCGTTCCGCACGGCGACGAAGAGGACAGGTGGTTTTCGTCGCCGTACGGAACGGAGCAAAGGGGCGGCGCGACTGCTACAGCCCGGCAGGCGGCAGCAGTGGCCCCGGCGGATAGATTGGTGCTCAGCCCAGCAGGGGAAGCGCGGGGAGGGTCAGGAAGTCCGCGAACTCCTCGGCCAGGGCGACCTGTTCGAAGAGCCTGGCGGCCTCGCGCCAGCGGCCGGCGTCGTAGGCCTCGGTGCCCAGCTCGGTGCGGAGTTCGGCCAGTTCCGCGGCGACCAGGGTGCGGACCAGCTCGGCGGTGGCCTTCTCGCCGGTGTCGGAGAGCACGACCCCGTTGTGGATCCACTGCCAGATCTGCGAGCGGGAGATCTCGGCGGTGGCGGCGTCCTCCATCATGTTGAAGATGCCGACCGCGCCGAGCCCGCGCAGCCACGCCTCGATGTAGCGGATGCCGACCTGGACGGCGTTGTGCAGCCCGGCGTGGGTGCAGGTGCCGCCCGCGCCCGCGATGTCGAGCAGTTCGGCCGCGGTGACCGGCTCGGACGGCCCCGGGTTGTCCTTCTGGTGGGGGCGCTCGCCCAGCACGGCGTCGAAGGAGGCGCGGGCGACCGGCACCAGGTCCGGGTGGGCGACCCAGGAGCCGTCGAAGCCGTTGCCGGCCTCGCGGTCCTTGTCCGCCTTGACCTTCTCCAGCGCGGCGGCGTTGACCTCGGGGTCCTTGCGGCTGGGGATGAACGCGGCCATGCCGCCGATCGCGTGGGCGCCGCGCCGGTGGCAGGTCTGCACCAGCAGCCGGGTGTAGGCGGCCATGAACGGCGAGGCCATGGTGACGCTGTTGCGGTCCGGCAGGATGTAGTGCTCGCCGGCGTCGCGGAAGTTCTTGACGATCGAGAACAGGTAGTCCCAGCGCCCCGCGTTGAGGCCGGCCGCGTGGTCGCGCAGTTCGTAGAGGATCTCGTCCATCTCGAAGGCGGCGGTAATGGTCTCGATCAGCACGGTGGCGCGGACGGTGCCGTACGGGATGCCCAACTCGGCCTGGGCGTGGGTGAACACGTCGTTCCACAGCCGGGCCTCGAGGTGGCTCTCGGTCTTCGGCAGGTAGAAGTACGGGCCGGAGTTGGGGTCCTCGGCGCCCCTGGCGAGCAGCCGCGCGGCGTTGTGGAAGAAGTACAGGCCGAAGTCGACGAACGCGCCGGCCACCGGGACGCCGTCGACCAGCAGGTGGTTCTCGTCCAGGTGCCAGCCGCGCGGGCGGACCACGACGGTGGCGAGTTCGGCGGCGGGCTTGAGGGTGTAGCCCTTGCCGGCCTCGCTGGTAAAGTCGATCCGGCCCTCGAAGGCGTCGATCAGGTTGACCTGGCCGCTGACGACGTTCTCCCAGGTCGGGGAGGTGGCGTCCTCGAAGTCGGCGAGCCAGACCCGGGCCCCGGAGTTGAGGGCGTTGATGACCATCTTCCGGTCGGTGGGCCCGGTGATCTCGACCCGGCGGTCCTGGAGGGCGCGCGGTGCCTCGGCGACCTTCCAGTCCCCGGCCCGCACGTCGGCCGTCTCCAGGAGGAAGTCCAGCGTGCCGGTGCGGGCGATCTCGGCGCGCCTGCTCCTCCGCCTGGCCAGGAGCTCCTGCCGGCGGCCCTCGAAGGCGCGATGGAGGCCGACGACGAAGGCGACCGCCTCCGGAGTGAGCACCTCCTCCGCCCGGTGGACGCGCGGACCGGCGACGGTGACGACCGGAGCGGCGGGAGAGGAGGCGATTGGGGGTACCCCCGGCCGGAGGCTGGGGGAGGGCCCCTGATCTGCAGCCATGAGCAGGACACTCCTAAGACGGTTGAGCCTGGCGAAGGGAGTTCCGGTGGGAACTTCCTCGGGAACTTCCTCGATCGATACCCGCCTGTCGGCGAGTTCGATTCTGTAAGGTGGAGAGTAGTTTCCGCGATACAGAATTTCAACGGTTTGTTGAAGAGGTCGCCGGGACTCCACTCCTCCCCGACAGCGAAGGGAACGCCGGTGGTTGCGACCCCCGACACAGCATCGACGACAGGCTCCGACCGCGCGAGCGGCGGCGTGCAGTCCGTCGAGCGAGCCTTCCAACTCCTGGAGGCGCTGGCCGACTCCGGCGGCGTGGCCACGCTCAGCGAGCTCTCCACCAGTTCCGGCCTCCCGATGCCGACCATCCACCGACTGGTTCGTACCCTCGTCCAACAGGGCTATGTCCGCCAGGACACCGCGCGTCGCTACACCCTCGGCCCCCGGCTGATCCGCCTCGGCGAGACGGCCGGCCGCCTGCTCGGCAGCTGGGCCCGCCCGTACCTGGCCGAGCTCATGGAGGCCACCGGCGAGACCGCCAACCTGGCGGTGCTGGAGGGCGGCGAGGTGGTGTACGTCGGACAGGTGCAGTCGCGGCGCTCGATGCGGATGTTCACCGAGGTGGGCCGGCGGGTGCAGCCGCACTGCACCGGCGTCGGCAAGGCACTGCTCGCCCAGCTCCCGGAGGACGAGGCGCGCGCGATACTCGGGCCCAACCCGCTGCCCGCGCACACCGAGTACACGGTCACCGACCCGCAGGAGCTGCTGGACCAGCTCGCCGAGGCGCGCGAGCGCGGCTACGTGGTCGACGACCAGGAGCAGGAGATCGGCGTCCGCTGCATCGCACTGGCCGTCCCGGGCGCGCCGACGCCCACCGCGCTCTCGGTGTCCGGCCCGGAGGCCCGGATCCGGGCGCTGGAGGAGCAGGCCGGAGCCTCCTCGCTGGTGCCGGTGATGCACCAGATCGCGGCCCGGCTGGGGCAGGTCCTCGCCCCCTGACGCAGCGTCAACGGCGGCTCGCGCAGCGGGAGGTGGACACCCCGCCTCCCGCACCCGCGGACTCCCCCGTTCGGCGGACGGGCGGGCGGGTTGCGCCGGTCCGGCGGCCGGCGCTGCGCCACCCTGGTGCGGGCGCCGCCGGCGACGGCGCGGGCGGCCGGAGCGCGAGGAGCGGTGAGCAGTGAGGGAACACGGGCAGCACGGGCACGGGCGTACCGGACGCCGGCACGGATCGAGGACCGGCCGGGCCAACTGGTGGACGGCGGCCGTGGCGGGCGTGGCGGCGGTCTGCACCGTCCCGGTGCTGGCCGCCGGACCGTCCTGGGCCGATCGGTCCGGCCCCCGGCCGGACGCGCAACCGGCACCGAAGCGCCCCGCCGCCGTGCAGTCCAGGTCCGACCTGGAGGTGATCCGGCTCGACCCGGACGCCGCTCCGCCCGGCGGCACCAGCACGATTCACGCCTTCGTCGCGAACCAGGGCCCGGACACCACCGCCTCGCCGTTCACCGTCACCGTCACCCTGCCGGACGGGGTGACGCCCGAGCCGCCGTACTTCCCCGAGGACTGCACGGCCGTCGGGCACCAGGTGCGCTGCGTCTTCGGGCCCGGACTGAAGGAGGGGCGCAGCGCGACCGCGCTCGTCCCGGTGCGCCTCTCCCGCGACCTGTCCCCGGGCACGCTGACCGGCGGGTCGGTCGCCGTGCGCAGTGCGGACGACCGGAACGGACGCAACGACCGGGAGCCGTTCGCCGTCCGCGTGGCGGACCCGGCCGCCGGTTCCTGAGAGCGGCCGGATCCGGGGGTCGCGTGCGCGGACGGGCAGC
>NZ_JBEPAK010000386.1:0-4271 GCF_040298565.1 Kitasatospora sp. NPDC001539
ACCGGACGACCCGGTCGGGCCCGCGGCGCGCGGTCGGTGTGTGCGGACCGGGCGTGGGGCTCAGGCCCGCACGGTGGAGGACGCACTGCCGGTCGGCTGGGACGGCGAAGCGCTGCCGGACGCCGACCCGGACGAGCCGGAGGAGGAACCCGAGGGCGACGGCGAGGCGGTCTCCGCCGGGAGCGCGTAGAGGTTCTTCGGCGAGATGATCTTGGTGATCTCGTTCGCGAACAAGGTGGACGGCTCCTGGCCCTGGGCGATCACGTCGGTGTTGAGCAGCATCGCCATCGTGGCCTGCGCCTGCGGCAGGTACACCGCCACGCTCTCGTACCCCGGCATCGACCCGTTGTGCCCGATCCACCCGCCGTTGTTGAACAGCCCGAAGCCGTAGGTGACGCCCGCGTCGCCGGTCGGCAGCATCTTCAGGCGCTCCGCCTGGGCGGACGGGCTCACGATGGCGCCGGTGGCGACGGTCTTCGCCCAGCTCTCCAGGTCGCCGAGGGTGGTGATGACGGCGCCGGCGGTCCAGGCCCAGGACGGGTTCCAGTTGGTGGCGTCCTGGATCGACCCGTCGGGCGTCTGGTTGGTGTAGCCGTGCGAGTGCGGGTCGGGCAGGCTCGCGTCGGTCGGGAAGCTGGTCTTGTCCAGCGAGGCCGGCGTGAACACCTGGGCCTTGAGGAAGTCGCCCACGCTCTGGCCGCCGACCTTCTCGATCAGCTTGCCCAGCAGGATGTAGTTGCTGTTGTTGTACTGGTACCTGGTGCCGGGCGGGAACACCGCGGGGTGCTTGTACCCGTAGGCGAGCAGCTGGTCCGGGGTGAACGTCCGGTTGGGGTCGTTGATCAGCGCGTTCACGAAGTCCGGGTCGGAGCTGTACGGGAACAGGCCGCTGCGCATCTCGCCGAGCTGGCGGACGGTGATCGCGTCGCCGCCGGGCACGCCGTCCACGTACTTCGAGATCGGGTCGTCCAGGCCCACCTTGCCCTGGTCCACCAGGCGCAGCACGGCGGTGGCGGTGAAGGTCTTGGTCTCGCTGCCGATGCGGGAGAAGAGCCCGGGGTCCATCGGCGTCCGGGCGGTCTTGTCGGAGACGCCGAAGGACTTCTGGTAGGTGCCGCTCGGCGTGATGATCCCGACCGAGATGCCGGGGACGCCGGCCTGGTTCATCACCCGCTGGATCGCGTCGTCCAGCTGGGCGGTCACGGCGGGGGTCAGCTGCACCACCGCGTTGGAGGAGGCGCTCCCCGAGGAGGAGGTGCCCGGGGAGCCGGAGCTCGCGGACGGGCTGAGCGCGGCCGGCTGGGCGGTGACCGCGGGGTCGGCGGCCCGCTGCGCGGACTGGGAGCCACCGGAGCACGCCGCGGTCGCGAGCAGCCCGGTCAGGGCCAGGGCGGCGGCGGTCGCGCGACCGGCGGAGGGGGAGGCGGCCGGGCGCGGCCGTCGGGTCTTGGTCATGTGGCGGGAGCGCCTCTCTGGGGCGGGCGGCCCCTTTCCGGGGGCCGGGCGGCCCCTTGGCGGAACGGCCCCGGAGAGCTGCTCCACGGAGCCGCGGGGGAGCGCCGCCACCGTAAGCACCGTCCCCGGGCGCCCGCGCGGCAGCCGTCCCGCTGCTGGCCCGAACGGACCGAACCCCACCCGAGTGGCCTGATCCGGCTGGCGGCGCGCCGTCAAGTACCCGGGGCGGGCGGACCGTTGGTGTCGCGGCGGGTGTCCCGCGCTCGACCGAACGGGTGAGCACCGGCATGCCGTCCCCGCCCCCGGTCCGGGCTCGGGCACGATCGTTCAGCCCAGCTGTGGCCGCCCTTAAGAATTCCTCGATGGACCGCACCCGCTCTGACCAGGCAGATTTCTGCCTGCCGGAGCGCCGCCGCGAACAGCGGGGCGGACCGGGCCCGCGGCCTGCCCGACCCTCGAAGGCCGTCCCACCCGCACGTCAGGAGCCGTCGCCCGTGAAGGCACTCGTCAAGCAGAAGGCCGAGCCCGGCCTCTGGATGATCGACGTCCCGAAGCCCGAGATCGGCCCCGGCGAGGTGCTGATCAAGGTGCTGCGGACCGGCATCTGCGGCACCGACCTGCACATCCGCAAGTGGGACGGCTGGGCGCAGCAGACCATCAGGACCCCGCTGGTGCTCGGCCACGAGTTCGTCGGCGAGGTCGCCGAGGTCGGTGCCGGCGTCGGGGACATCGCGGTCGGCGACCTGGTCAGCGGCGAGGGCCACCTGGTCTGCGGCAAGTGCCGCAACTGCCTGGCCGGCCGCCGCCACCTGTGCCGCAACACCGTCGGCCTCGGCGTCAACCGCGACGGCGCCTTCGCCGAGTACGTGGCGCTGCCCGCCTCGAACGTCTGGGTGCACCGGGTGCCGGTGGACCTGGACGTGGCCGCGATCTTCGACCCCTTCGGCAACGCCGTGCACACCGCGCTGTCCTTCCCGCTGGTCGGCGAGGACGTGCTGGTCACCGGTGCCGGCCCGATCGGCATCATGGCCGCCGCCGTCGCCAAGCACGCCGGTGCCCGCAACGTCATGATCACCGACGTCTCGCCGTACCGGCTGGACCTCGCCCGCGAGGTGGGCGTGACGCTGGCCCTCAACGTCGCCGAGCACACCATCGAGGAGGGCCAGCAGAAGCTGGGCCTGCGCGAGGGCTTCGACGTCGGCCTGGAGATGTCCGGCCGCCCCGAGGCCATGCAGTCGATGATCGCCAACATGACCCACGGCGGGAAGATCGCCATGCTCGGCCTGCCCGCCGAGCAGTTCCCGGTGGACTGGGCCTCGATCGTCACCTCGATGATCACCATCAAGGGCATCTACGGCCGCGAGATGTTCGAGACCTGGTACGCGATGTCCGTGCTGCTGGAAGGCGGCCTGGACCTCAGCCCGGTGATCACCGGGCGGTACGCCGCCGACGACTTCGAGGCCGCCTTCGACGACGCCGCGAGCGGCAACTGCGGCAAGATCATCCTCGACTGGACCGCCTGAGCCACTCCGCCGACGCCAAAGGAGCCTGTTGTGTTCGACAACGTGCGCGCCGACATCGCCACCACCCTCGACGAGATCCGCGAGGCCGGCCTGTTCAAGCCCGAGCGGGTCATCGGCACCCCGCAGAGCGCCGCGGTCACCGTCACCGCCGGCGGCCGCCCGGGCGAGGTGCTGAACTTCTGCGCCAACAACTACCTCGGCCTGGCCGACCACCCCGAGGTGCTCGCCGCGGCCAAGGACGCCCTGGACCGCTGGGGCTACGGCATGGCCTCGGTCCGCTTCATCTGCGGCACCCAGGACGTGCACAAGGAGCTGGAGGACCGCCTCTCGGCCTTCCTCGGCCAGGAGGACACGATCCTCTACTCCTCCTGCTTCGACGCCAACGGCGGCGTCTTCGAGACCCTGCTGGACGACCGCGACGCCGTCATCTCGGACGCGCTCAACCACGCCAGCATCATCGACGGCATCCGGCTCAGCAAGGCCCGCCGCCACCGCTACGCCAACCGCGACATGGCCGACCTGGAGAAGCAGCTCCAGGACACCCAGGACGCCCGCCGCCGCCTGATCGTCACCGACGGCGTCTTCTCGATGGACGGCTACGTCGCCCCGCTGCGGGAGATCTGCGACCTGGCCGACCGCTACGACGCCATGGTCATGGTCGACGACTCGCACGCCGTCGGCTTCGTCGGCGCGGGCGGCCGCGGCACCCCCGAACTGCACGGCGTGATGGACCGGGTGGACATCATCACCGGCACGCTCGGCAAGGCGCTCGGCGGCGCCTCCGGCGGCTACGTCGCCGCCCGCCGCGAGATCGTCGCCCTGCTGCGCCAGCGTTCGCGCCCGTACCTGTTCTCCAACTCCCTGGCCCCGGTGATCGCGGCGGCCTCGCTGAAGGTGCTCGACCTGGTCGAGCGGTCCAGCGAACTGCGCGAGCGGCTGGCGGCCAACACCGCGCTGTTCCGCACCAGGATGACCGAGGCCGGGTTCGAGATCCTGCCCGGCGACCACCCGATCGCCCCGGTGATGATCGGCGACGCGGCCCGGGCCGGCCGGCTCGCCGAACTCCTGCTGGAGCGCGGGGTGTACGTGATCGGCTTCTCCTACCCGGTGGTCCCGCACGGCCAGGCCCGGATCCGGGTGCAGCTGTCCGCGGCCCACTCCACCGAGGACGTCGAGCGCGCCGTCGCGGCCTTCGTGGACGCCCGCGCCGCGCTGGGGGACTGAGGCCCCTTCCCGCCGCCGGGCCCGGCAGGGGCCCGCACCGACCGCCCGCGGGCCGGACCGCTCGGAACC
>NZ_JBEPAK010000387.1:0-4247 GCF_040298565.1 Kitasatospora sp. NPDC001539
CCCGGCGCCCGGGGCCGGCGAGTGGGTCTGGCGCTGCTGGAGGCACTGCTGGCCTCCACCGACGCCGCCGGGATCTGGACCGTGCAGTCCGGCATGCCGACTACCGCCGGCATCTGCGCAAGGAGACCCTGATGATCGATGTCGCCACGCTGGTCGAGCAGGCCCGGGAGGGCCGGCCGCGGGCGGTCGCCCGGCTGATCACCCTGGTGGAGAACGCCTCCCCGCAGCTGCGGGAGGCGATGGCCGCGCTCGCGCCGTACACCGGGCAGGCCTACACGGTGGGGCTGACCGGCTCGCCCGGGGTCGGCAAGTCCACCTCCACCTCGGCGCTGGTCTCCGCCTACCGGCGGCTCGGCAAGCGGGTCGGGGTGCTCGCCGTCGACCCGTCCTCGCCGTTCTCCGGCGGGGCGCTGCTGGGCGACCGGGTCCGGATGCAGGACCACGCGACCGACCCCGAGGTGTTCATCCGCTCCATGGCCACCCGCGGCCACCTCGGCGGGCTGTCCTGGGCGGCGCCGCAGGCGCTGCGGGTGCTGGACGCGGCCGGCTGCGAGGTGATCCTCGTCGAGACCGTGGGCGTGGGGCAGTCCGAGGTCGAGATCGCCGCGCAGGCCGACACCGCCGTGGTGCTGCTCGCCCCCGGGATGGGCGACGGCATCCAGGCCGCCAAGGCCGGCATCCTGGAGATCGGCGACGTGTTCGTGGTCAACAAGGCCGACCGGGACGGCGCGGACGCCACCGCCCGGGAGCTCAACCACATGCTGGGCCTCGGCGAGGCCCGCGAGCCGGGGGACTGGCGGCCGCCGATCGTCAAGACCGTCGCGGCCCGCGGCGAGGGTGTGGACGAAGTGGTCGAGGCACTCGAGAAGCACCGTGCCTGGCTGGAGGAGCACGGCGAGCTGGCGGCCCGCCGCCGCCGCAGGGCCGCCCAGGAGATCGAGGCGATCGCCCTGGCCGAGCTGCGCGCCCGCATCGGCGACCTCTCCGGCGACCGCCAGCTCGCCGGCCTCGCCGAACGGGTCGTCGCCGGCGAGCTCGACCCGTACGGCGCCGCCGACGAACTCGTCGCGGGCCTCACCCGGAACTGAGCCCGCGGCGCCCTGGCACGCCGTCACCCCCGCGGCCCGGCGGGGGCGGTGGGGCGCCGTCCGGCTGCGGCGCGCGGGACGCCGGTGCGGTCGACGTCCCGCGCGCGGCCGGCGGGGCCGGGGGGCCTACGAGCGGCCGCGCAGGCCCCGGAGGTGATCGGCCACCGGGGCCAGGGCCTCGTACATGGCGTCCAGCTGTTCCGGGGTGAAGCGGTCGATGAAGTGCGCCCGGACGCTTCGGACGTGGTCCGGGGCGACGCGCTGCATGGTCTCCCAGCCCTGCTCGGTGAGGTGGGCGAAGAGGCCGCGGCGGTCGCCGGGGCACTCCTGGCGCAGCACCAGGCCGGCGTTCTCCATGCGGGTGATCTGGTGGGAGAGCCGGCTCTTGGACTGCAGGGTGGCGGTCGCCAGGTCGGTCATCCGCATCCGGTGGTCGGGGGCCTCGGAGAGGACGACCAGGATCTCGTAGTCGTTGATGGCCAGGTTGTGCGGCTGGAGCTCACGGCTGAGCTGGTAGTCCAGCAGCTTGGCGACCTCCAGATGGGCGCGCCACATCCGCTGCTCCCTGGCGGTCAGCCAGGGAGTGTCCCCGTCCGGCTGCGACGGAGGGGTGTCCGCAGTGTCGGTCGTGTGCGTATCCATGGGATCCAGCATAGCCGATTTAGTTCAATGTTGTACAACTTCAGAGGCCGAATCGCCGACCGAGGTCACCCAGGTTACCGAGACCCGGCGCGGGGGAGTGGCCGCCGCCGTGGCCGGGCCCGGCGGGCACCCCGCTGCCCGGGACGCCCGCTTCGGCGCCCACCACGCCCACCGACCGCTCGGCCAGCAGCTTCTCGCTGGACTGGATCAGCACCTGCCCGGCGCCGATGAACTCGAACTGGTGCTCCTCGCCGGAGGCCCCGCCGATGCCGGTCAGCCGCCGCAGCCCGCCGACCACCCCGTGCAGGTAGTCGTGGTCGTAGTGGTGGCACGGCGCGGGGCAGTCCGCCCAGCCGACGAGGGCCTGCGGGTCCACCCGGATCGGCGGCTCGACGAAGTGCACCGGCCCGTTGGAGGCGGCGACGAAGCGGCCGGTGCCGATCAGGGTCAGGAAGCCCGGGATGATCGACTGCTTCAGCCGCAGCGTCGGGTCGAAGGCGAGCAGGTTGCCGGAGCGGACGGTCAGGTTGCCCTCGTCCAGGTCGTAGGAGTTGAGGTCGAAGGCGCGGTCGGCCAGCAGCAGCTTGCCGCGGCCCTGGGCGACCACCCAGTCCGACGCGTGCAGCGGGGAGTTGAAGTGCTGCCCGAGCGCCCGGTCGATCATCCCGGCGCCGACGCCGCGGAAGGTGATGTCGCCGTAGTAGGCGACCATCTTGCCCTTCTGGAGGAAGTACGAGCCGTTCAGGTCGACCGAGAAGGCGTACGGGTTGACGTTGTCGCCGGCCGGCAGCGTGTGCGCGTCGTGCACCACCGGGCCCGCACCGCCGTGGGTGGTCGGCAGCGGGGCCTGGGCGCCGCCGAACTGCTCCTGGGCGTAGGCCTGTTGGGGCACCTGGACCGGCTGGGGCGGCTGCTGCGGGTACCCGGGCGGGGGCGGCGGCGGGTAGCCCTGCGGCGGCCCGTAGGCCGGCGGCACCGGCGGCACGGCGAAGCCCGGCTGGGTCTGCTGGTCGTGCGGGGACTGCCCGTACGGCGGCTGCGGCGGGTAGGACATCAGAGCTTCTCCTCGCTCGCCTGGACGTACACCGCGCCCTGCCCGGACAGCTCCAGCTGGAACGCCTCGCCCGAGCCGCGGCCGATCATCTCGCGCCAGCCGATCGCCGTGGACAGCTTGTTGCGCACGTCACCGCGGTGCGCGACGTACGCCTGCGGATCGACGTGCACCGACCCGCCGGGGGTGATCGGCAGCTCGAAGACGCCGCCGTGGGCCATCACCGCGACCGAGCCGTGGCCCTCAAGCCGGGTGGTGAACAGTCCCTGCCCGCTGACCTGGCCGCGGACCATGCCCATCACCCCGCCCTGCGAGCCGAGGAACACGGTGGACTGCCGCAGCGTGCCCTCGAAGGCGAGCAGCCGGTCGGCCTCGACGAAGAGGGTGTCCCCGGCCAGGTCGATCACGTGCACGTGGTGGCCGCCGTGGCCGAACATCACCCGGCCCTGGCCCTCGACGGTCATCAGCGGGGTGTCCTCGTTGGCGACCCGGCGGCCGATCATGGACATCACCCCGCCCTGGCCACCGGTGATGTCGGGAGTGAACCGGACCTCTCCGGTGTACGCGATCATCGCGCCGCGCTGGCTGAACAGCTGCCGGCCCGGCACCACCTGGGCCTCGATCAGCTTGCCGTTGATCCGGGTGAAGCCCATCAGACGTCACCCCCGATCGTGACCCGCTCCGAGGGCTGGACGTACACCAGGCCCTCGCCGGTGAACTCGACCTGGACGGCCTCG
Organism: Kitasatospora sp. NPDC001539; assembly: GCF_040298565.1. Taxonomy (NCBI): domain Bacteria; kingdom Bacillati; phylum Actinomycetota; class Actinomycetes; order Kitasatosporales; family Streptomycetaceae; genus Kitasatospora; species Kitasatospora sp. NPDC001539. The sequence goes on from NZ_JBEPAK010000387.1 coordinate 3,519, forward strand.
CCGCCGCCCTCGCCGATCACCGTGGTCCAGCCCGCGCCGGACTTGAGGCTGCGCTGCAGGCTGCCGGTGTGTGCGATGTACGCGCCCGGGTCGACCCGCAGCGGCATGTCCTTGCCGACCCGCAGGATGACCGCGGGCCCGTTGGAGGTGACGGCGGCCCAGCCGTGCCCCTCGACCTTGGTGGTGAACAGGCCGTTGCCGGAGGAGACGCCGTTCAGCCCGGTGAAACTGGTGCCGGTGTGCAGGCCGGCCTCGGTGCAGAGCAGGTTGTCCGCCTCGACGTAGAGCGTCTCGCCGTCGAGGCGGACCAGGTTGATCTCGGTCGCCTTGTCGGCGAAGTAGCAGGTGCCCTGGCCCTTCACCTCCATGACCGTCATCCGCTCGCCGGTGAGCCTGCGGGCGACCATGCCGCGCAGTCCGTCCCCACCGCCGGTCAGCTTCTTGAAGGTCATCTGGCCGGTGTAGGCGACCATCGAGCCGTGCCGGGCCTTGACGGCGTCGCCGGCCAGCTCGACGGCGAGCACCCGTGATCCCTGGAGTCTGAACTGTGCCACGGGCGCAATCTAGCTTTTCCGGGCGCGACCGGGCGAGGGGGCGGGGGCGAACTGGTACGGGTCCGGGACAAACCGGCGGGTGCTGAAGTGGTGGGCGAAGGCGAACGGCAGGCCGAGTCGGCCCGCCAACTGGGCGCTGAAGCCGGAGGAGCCGAGCAGCCAGACGGGCGGGCGG
>NZ_JBEPAK010000388.1:0-4186 GCF_040298565.1 Kitasatospora sp. NPDC001539
CCCCGCTGGGTCGCCCGGGCCCGGTGGGGTGGTGGGGGCCCCGCCCCGCGCGCCCCCCCCGACGGTGCGGACCCCCGCGGCGACGATCGCCTCGGCCGCCTCGGCGGTCAGGCTGGGATGGGCGAGGTAGGCGTCGGTGCCCCAGTGCCGGACCCAGCCGGTGGCCAGCAGCAGCACCGAGCCCTCGCCGCAGCGTGCCAGCGCGGGCGCCAGCAGCTCCGGCGTGACCGCCGTCCGGGGCTCCAGCCCGCGCAGGTCGGCCACCACGGCCGGTCCGGTGAACCGCTCCAGCGGCAGACCGTCCAGCGTGGGCCAGGTGACGTCCACGTGGTACGGCGCGTCCACGTGCGTGCCGGACTGCGAGCCGAGGTGCAGGGCCAGCACGTTCACCCCGGCGGTCGCGGTGGTGAGGGCGGGCTCCAGCAGGACGGCCGGATCGCCGGGGTAGACCGGCATCGCGGTGGTCACCTGATGGGTGAGGTCGACGAGGGTCGCTGCCATGCGCCCCATCCTCCCAGGGGTTGCCCGCTCCCGGACCCGTTCCATTCCCGCCACCCTGTCCCACCCCGTGCCCCAGCCCCGCCCCGGCCACCCTGCTCCGACGCCTGCCACCCCTGTCCCGCCCGGACGTCCCGGACACCCCAGCCGCCCCGGACACCCCGCCCGCACGAGCCTCGGGCCGGGACGCAGGGTGAAGGCGGGATAGAAATGCCCCATGGGAAATGCGAAGCGTCAGCCGTGGGTGGTCGGGGTCTCGGGAGCGTCGGGGACGCCGTACGCGGCCTCGGTGATCCGGGCGCTGCTCGCGGCCGGTGAGGCGGTGGACCTGATCGTCAGCCGGGCGGCCCGGCTCACCATCCTGGACGAGACCGGCATCTCCTTCCGGGACGCCCACTGGCGCACCGACCTCGCCGCCTGGCTGGGGACGGACCAGGGCCTGGACGGCGTCCGCTACTGGCCCGCCGGCGACTTCGCGGCCGGCCCGTCCAGCGGCTCCTACCCCGCCAAGGGCATGCTGGTGGTGCCGGCGACCACGGGTGCGGTGGCCGGGATCGCGCTCGGCCTGAGCAAGGACCTGCTGCAGCGGGCCGCCAGTGTCACCCTGAAGGAGCGCAGGCCACTCGTCGTCTGCGTGCGCGAGACACCACTCAACGGGGTGACGTTGAAGCACTTGGTGGAGCTCGACGCGCAGGGCGCGATCGTCCTGCCCGCTTCGCCCGGTTTCTACGCCGGCGGCTCCACCGTGCGCGAACTCGTGGATTTCGTGGCCGGGCGCGTCCTGGACGCCGTCGGCGTGCCGCATTCCCTCTACCTGCGCTGGGAAGGGGAGTTGGGGGCGGCGGCCCGCCCGACAGGCGGCGGCGGGGCCGCTCCGGCTGAGGGGGAGTAAGGAGAGCGAGGGCAGGAGAGTATGTTCTCTGCGATATCCGGGTCGGTCAGCGCACGTCGCCTTTGAATCCGGATAATGATCTGTGGGTCTGGTGAGGTTCGGAAGGACGCGGACGGTATATGGACACGGTGGACAGACAGCTCATCCAGGCGCTCCGGGAGAACGGCCGTGCCTCCTACGCCGAGTTGGGCCGACTGGTCGGGCTCTCCGGCCCGAGCGTCACGGACCGGATCAACCGCCTGGAGCAGGCCGGGGTGATCACCGGCTACCGGGCGACGGTCAACCCGGCCTCGCTCGGCTTCGGCGTCACGGCCCTGATCGGCCTTCAGCTCACCGACGCGGCCGACCACGAGGACGTCGCGTTCCGGCTGAAGGACCTCAACGAGGTCGAGGACTGCTGGTTCATCGCCGGCGACGACTCCTACATGCTCAAGGTCAGGGTGGCCGACGTGGCCGGCCTGGAGTCGGTGGTCAAGCGGATCTCGGGCACGAAAGGCGTGGCCCGCACCCGTACCACCGTCGTACTCTCCACCAAGTGGGAAAACCGGGTGAGTGAGCTTCCTCCCGTAGGAGAGTGACGTACATGGCACTGGTCGGTCTGGAGGAGCTGCGCGCCGCCCGGCAGCGGATCGCGGGGGTGGCCGTGCGCACTCCGCTGGTCCCCGCCCCGTGGGCGGCCGAGGGGGAGCGGCGGCTCTGGCTCAAGCCCGAGAACCTCCAGCCGACCGGCGCCTTCAAGACCCGTGGCGCCTACAACCGGCTGGCCGCGCTCACCGCGGAGGAGCGCTCGCGCGGTGTGGTCGCCCAGTCCAGCGGCAACCACGCCCAGGCGGTGGCGTACGCGGCCGGGCTGCTCGGCATCAAGGCCGTGATCGTGATGCCGGACACCTCGCCCGCGGTGAAGGTGGAGGCCACCCGCTCGTTCGGCGCCGAGGTGATCGTGGTGCCGCCCGGTGAGCGGGACACCCTGCCCGGCGAGCTGGCCGAGCGGCACGGCTACGTCTGGGTGCCCCCGTACGACGACCCGTTCATCATCGCGGGGCAGGGCACGGTCGGCCTGGAGATCGCCGAGGACGCCCCGGCGGAGCTGGACACCGTCCTGGTGCCGGTCAGCGGCGGCGGGCTGATCAGCGGGACGGCGGCCGCGCTCAAGCTCACCCGCCCCGGCATCCGGGTGATCGGCGTGGAACCCGAACTGGCCGCCGACGCGCAGGCCAGCCTGCGGTCCGGGCGCCGGGTGGAGTGGCCGGTCGCCGACACCTACCGGACCGTCGCGGACGGGCTGCGCACCCCCGCGGTCGGCGTGCTCCCCTTCGAGCACCTCACCGCCTACGTGGACGACATCGTCACCGTCACCGAGGACGAGATCCGCGCCACCGTCGCCCTGCTGGCCCGCCGCGGCCGGCTCGTCGCCGAGCCCTCCGGGGCGGTCGCCCCGGCCGCGTACTTCCACCGCGCCGCCGAGACCGGCGGCCAGACGGTCGCCGCCGTGATCAGCGGCGGCAACATCGAACCCGCACTGCTCGCGGAGCTGCTGTCGGCATAGGCGTAGGCTCGTTCCGGCAAGGAATCGAATGTCGGAGGAGGCGGGTCACCGCATGGACGCAGGGCTCAAGCGCGAGCTGGAGGCGAAGGTCTACGCGGGTGAGCGACTGACCCGCGAGGACGGGATCGCGCTCTACGAGAGCGACGACCTGGCCTGGCTGGGCGGGCTGGCCCACCACGTGCGGACGAAGAAGAACGGCGACGTCGTCCACTTCAACGTCAACCGCCACCTCAACATGACCAACGTGTGCAGCGCGTCCTGCGCGTACTGCTCGTTCCAGCGCAAGCCGGGCGAGAAGGACGCCTACACGATGCGCATCGAGGAGGCCGTCCGCCTTGCCAAGGCGATGGAGAGCGAGTCCCTCACCGAGCTGCACATCGTGAACGGGCTGCACCCGACCCTGCCCTGGCGCTACTACCCGCGCTCGCTGCGGGAGCTGAAGGCGGCCCTGCCGAACGTCTCGCTGAAGGCCTTCACCGCCACCGAGATCCACTGGTTCGAGAAGATCAGCGGCCTGTCCGCCGACGAGATCCTCGACGAGCTGATCGACGCCGGCCTGGAGTCCCTGACCGGCGGCGGCGCGGAGATCTTCGACTGGGAGGTCCGCCAGCACATCGTCGACCACGACACCCACTGGGAGGACTGGTCGCGGATCCACCGCCTCGCGCACGCCAAGGGCCTCAAGACGCCCTGCACCATGCTGTACGGCCACATCGAGGAACCCCGCCACCGGGTGGACCACGTGCTGCGGCTGCGCGAGCTGCAGGACGAGACCGGCGGCTTCCAGGTCTTCATCCCGCTGCGCTACCAGCACGACTTCCACGACTCCAAGGACGGCGTCGTGCGCAACAAGCTGATGGCCCGCACCGAGATGGCCACCGGCGCCGAGGCGCTGAAGACCTTCGCGGTCTCCCGGCTGCTCTTCGACAACGTGCCGCACGTCAAGGTCTTCTGGGTGATGCACGGCGTGACCACCGCGCAGCTGGCCCTCAGCCACGGCGCGGACGACATGGACGGCTCGGTGGTCGAGTACAAGATCACCCACGACGCGGACAACTTCGGCACGCCGAACAAGCTGGGCCGCGAGGACCTGCTCGGCCTGATCCGCGACGCCGGCTTCCGCCCGGTGGAGCGCAACACCCGCTACGAGGTCATCCGCGAGTACGAGGGCCCGGACCTGACGCGCCGCGAGACCCCGCAGGCGATGCGCCTCTGACCTGCGGACCCACCGCCGCCCGGACCGCACCCGC
>NZ_JBEPAK010000389.1:0-4154 GCF_040298565.1 Kitasatospora sp. NPDC001539
GCAGCCCCCGGGGGAGCTCCCGGGGGCTGCGGAGGGTCGTGGCCGGACGGCGGCGCTGCGGCACGGGGCCGGCGGCTGGCAGGAGTCGAGCCTCGTCAGCCGTCAGCGGTCTGCCATCGGCCGTGGACCGTCGTCTCAGACCCGGCCGGCGAAGTCCGGGGCCCAGTTGGCGACGGTCTGCTCGCGGACGCCCGCGCTCGGGTTGGCGGCCTCGACGTACTTGCCGCTGCCGACGTAGATCGCGACGTGGTACACGCCGGAGTCCTGGCCGTTGTTCGACCAGAAGAGCAGGTCGCCCGGCTGCAGGCTGTCCAGCGAGACGTGGGTGCTGGCGGCGGCCTGGTCGGCGGCGACGCGCGGGATGCTGATGCCCGCGGCGCGCAGCGCGGCCTGGGTGAGGCCGGAGCAGTCCCAGCCGCCGTTGCCGGTGCCGCCGTAGACGTAGGCCTGGCCGACCTGGGACTCGGCGAAGGACACCGCGGCCGCCATGCTGCCGGTGGCGGCCGGGGCCTGGGTCTGCGCCGGGGCGGCCGGCTTCGAGGCCTGGGCGGTCGGCTGGGCGTTCACGGCACCGCCGTTCGCGGCCTGACCGGCCTTCTGGGAGCGGTTGAACCAGTTGAAGTCCGAGCCGGAGGTGGAGGACTGGTCTGCCTGGGACTGGTCGCCGTCACCGAAGGTCAGGTGCTGGCCCGGGTAGATGGTGTCCGGGCCGTCGGTCAGGGTGCTGCGGTTGAGCTCGTACAGGCGCTGCCAGCCGCCCTGGACCTTGTGCTTGTCGGCGATCGACGACAGCCAGTCGCCCGCGACGACGGTGTAGTCGCCGCTCTGCGCGTGGGTCTGGCGCTTCTGCGCCCAGGTGCCCTTGGCGGAGTCGTCGGAGGGCTGCGCCTGCGACGGGGCGGGCGCGGCCGGCTGGGCCGGCTTCGCGGCCGGAGCCTGGCTCTGCGCGGGCTTGGCGGCGGGCTTGGCCGCGGTGCCGGCCGAGGTGTCGACGGCGGCCGGGGCGCCGCCCTTGGTCAGACCGGCCTGGACGGAGCAGACGGGCCAGGCGCCGGGGCCCTGCGAGGCGAGGACCTTCTCGGCGACGGCGATCTGCTGGTCCTTGGTGGCCAGGTTGGCCTGCGGGGCGTACGAGGTGCCGCCGAAGGCGGCCCAGGTGCTGGAGGTGAACTGCAGGCCGCCGTAGAAGCCGTTGCCGGTGTTGATGCTCCAGTTGCCGCCGCTCTCGCACTGGGCGACCTTGTCCCAGGTCGCGACGGAGGCGGCGTTGGCGGTGCCGGTGGTGAGGCAGGGGATGGTGAGGCCGACGCCCGCGACGCCGAGGGCGGCGATCACGCGACGGGTACGGCCGGACAGGCGGGTGCCGTTGGTGGGCAGCATGAAGACGCGGTCCTCTCCCACGCCTGCGAGGTGAGCTGTCGGATTCGGGCCGGAGTTGCCCGGCCGCGCTGTGGGCGCGGCTTCACCCCTAGCCCTGGACCATTCCGAGGAACGGCCCGGGGCGACTTACCTGTGGTTCCCCCGCTCCTGCCGTGGTGCGTTTTCGCGCTTGCCAGGACATCCGACGGCAGGACTCGGCGTCGCGGATGAACTGGGTCCGTGGGGTCACGAACGGGGAGCACGTTAAGCAGACTTAAGTTCAAACTGCAAATATCTGTGAGGTGCATCACGGTTTAGGGGAAACGGTCAAATTGGACACTAACCATGATCGCAAATGATCGTTTCCGGATAATCCACTTGCGCATTCCGGAAATTGTCTCCGCCTCAGGAATCCGGTGACGGAGTGTCGGAATCCCCGGCGGAGAACGTCGCGCGGCGGCCGGCGGCGGTCGATGGAGGGCCGGAACGGCATCCGGTATTCCGGCGCGGAAAAGCCGACAGAACGGACATCGTGCGTCATCTGTCGCCTAACTCCCGTCATTCCCGTACCGGGACAATCGGGCGGGCTCGTGAGGGAGCCGGGCAATCGCGGCCGGGCCTGGCACGCCGAAGGGCCCGGAACGGAGTCGTTCCGGGCCCTTCGGACCTACGGTGCGCGGGAAGTGGCCACCGGCGGCTGCCGGCGGGCCTGAAGGCCGTCCGTCAGGCCTCCAGGGGCCCCTGGGCGGCCGCGTGGGCGCCGCGGGAGCCCTCCTCGGCCGCGGCCTCCTCCTCGGCCCGGGCCAGCTCCTCCGCGGAGGGCGCCGGCAGCGCGGCCAGGTAGGTGGAGGCGATCAGCTGGCCGACGGTCGGGTAGGCACCCAGCGGCGCGGCCGACGGGCAGCCGGTCTCCTCGGCGGCCGCGGCGAGCAGCTCGGAGTCCGCCTCGGGGCCGATCACCAGCGGGGCCAGCGCCGGGCGCTGGGAGCCGGTCTCCTTGAGGTGGTTGACGGCCCCGGCGACCGAGCCCGGTACGTCGAGCGCGGCGGCCACCACCGGGACGGCCAGCCGGGCGGCCAGCAGCACGCCGGTGATCCCGGCCGCGGCGGCCGCCTCCTCGCCGCCGACGGTGGTCAGCACCACGCCGTCCGCAGCGGTCGCGATGGCGAACAGCCGGGCCCGGTCGGCCCGGGCCAGGCCCGCCTCGGAGAGCCGCACGTGCACGGCCTCGGCCAGCAGCGGGTGCGGGCCCAGTGCGTCGGTGACGGTCGCGCCGTACTCGGCGGCGACGGCCTGCAGGCCGGCCAGGAAGCCGTGCGGCCCCGGGACCAGCGGCACCACGACGGGCGTCGGCAGGCCCGCCTCGGCGGCCGCCGCCAACAGCTCGGCGACCGTACGGTCGTCCCCGCCCTCGGCGCCGTCGGCCGGGAGGTAGCCGACCGCGGCCTGGACGCCGGTGTGCTCGCTGCGGACGATCGAGAGCAGTTCCTCGACGACCGAACGGGACTCGGGCCCGGCGGTCGCGGGCACGGCGAGCACCAGGGCCGGCGAGCCGGTGGGGATCTCGGGGCGCTCAGGGCGGCGGTGGCGCCCCCGCGCACGGGAGCCTGGAGTGCGGACGGGCAGTGGCGCGCCCGGGATGGCTGCGGTGCTCATGCCGGAGATCGTAGGACATCCGCCCGTCAGGCCTGCAGTCGGCTGCCGTACGGGTTTGGAGTGGTCGTGGTGCGCGGGTCGTGTCCCCGCCGTACCGGTTCGGGCGGTATGGCGACAATCCGGGCATTCCTCTCCCAACCTCCGGAAGTCCGTTCGCCGTTGCCCTGACGCGTCCGGTGGGCGATCGCGTTGCGCGTGGAGCGCGTGAGATGTCTCACAGCCCTGGCGTCATCTGACGGAGCGTCACGAGCGCGCGACTCCGGGCGTTCGAAGATCAACATTCAGCGGAGGGCCGCTCACGGCCGGTTATCGGCGCCTCGCCGATTCACTCGGCTATGTCCGTTTACGTACCGTCAGGAGAAGGGTCCGTGAAGACTTCGGGCGGCCGGCAAAAAGGCTCGTGCACCTGCAATGTCCCGTGCTGATGCACGTGCACTGCGGCTATCATCGCGTCAAGTGAGGCGTTGTGCCGGACCGGTACGGGGCCGGTCCGTTCGTTCGGCGGTGCCGGGGCGCCGCGCTGGACGACAACTCCGGAGCTCTTCGGGAGACTTCTATGCACGACTCGCATGACTCGCACGACACGCGCGGCTCTGCCCGCGCCTACAACGGGATGGCCGCCGCCGACCTCGAGGGGGTGGTCTGGCAGAAGAGCCGGCACAGCAACTCCCAGGGCAACTGCGTCGAGTTCGCGGCCCTGCCCGGCGGCGACGTGGCGATGCGCAACTCGCGCTTCCCGGACGGCCCGGCGCTCATCTACACCCGGGCCGAGATCGCGGCCCTGCTGCTGGGGGCCAAGGACGGGGAGTTCGACCACCTGGCCGTCTGACCGGCCGCTGCTCCGCCATCGGGGGGCCGTCGTGGGTACTGACACCGCGACGGCCTTTGTCTTTTCCCGCGCCCCTTCCCGACTGGTCCCGCGACCGGCGGCCGGTCGGCGGTGAACGGGCGCGCGGGCCGCGCGGCAGGGCACGCGAGCCGGACGGAAGGGCCCGGGGCGCGGTGCTCCCGGGTCGCCCTTCGGCCGGCCGTGCGCCGGGCGCCCCTAGGGCCCGTCTTCAAACCCCCGCCTGCGGGCCGACGCCGGGGCACGCGCCTCGCCGCGTTGTCGTCGGTCGCCGATGCTCCGCATGGACTCC
>NZ_JBEPAK010000390.1:0-4149 GCF_040298565.1 Kitasatospora sp. NPDC001539
CTCCGGCGATCCGCGCCCGCGCGACCGCCGGTACGGGGTGCCCGAACTGGACCGGATCGCCGAAGTGCTGGACACCAGCGCCGAGCGCCGTCACCCCGGGGGCGGGCGCCCGCCGCCGTCCGGCCGCACCGGCGCCCCGGCCGCTCCGTACGGACGGTTGCGGGCGGCAAGGGCGCCGAGGTCGGTGCGGGCGGCCAGGGCGGGCAGCCAGGGCCGCCAGGGCGGCCGCCCGAGCACGCGCGGCTAGGGGCGGACGGCGCCCATGTAGGGCATGGCGTCGATCGGCAGCACCTCGACGTTCTTGCCGGTGCGGGGCGCGTGGATCATCTTGCCGTCGCCGATGTAGATGCCGACGTGGTGGATGTCGGCGTAGAAGAAGACCAGGTCGCCGGGCTGGAGGTCGGCGCGGGCGACGCGCGGGCCGTCGTTCCACTGGTCCTGGGACATCCGGGAGAGCTTGACGTCCGCCGCGCGGTAGGCGGCCCCGGTGAGGCCGGAGCAGTCGAAGTCGTCGGGGCCGGTGGCGCTCCACCGGTAGGGCTTGCCGAGTTGGGCGTAGGCGAACCGGACGACGGCCGCGGCGCGGCCACTGGCGGGCGGGGCCGGGGCGTTCGGGTCCGGACGCTGGGCCGAGCGGGAGGCGCGGTCGGCGGCGGCCGCCTTCTGGGCTTCGGCCTTGGCCTTCTCGGCCGACTGCTGGGCGTTGACCTTGGCCCGCTCCTCGGCGCTGAGCTGGTTGAGCGTGGCCTGCGCCTCGGAGAGCTTGGCCTGGATCCGCTTCTTCCGCTCCGCCAGTTCGGTGCCGGCGGAGTCGAGCCGGGCGAGGGTGGCGGTGGCCTCGGCGCGGTCCTGGTCGAGCTTGCGCTGTTCCTCGCGGGCCTGCCTGAGCAGGGCCGTCTGGCTGTCGGCGACCTGGTTCCACGCCGAGGCGCGCTCCAGGTAGGCGGCCGGGTCAGCGTCGAGCATCAGCCGGACGGACGGGTCGATGCCGTTGCTGCGGTACTGCTCGGCGGCCACGCCGCCGAGCCGGGTGCGGAGTTCGTTCATCGCCTCCTGGCCGCGGGCCACCTTCTCCTGGATCCGACTGGCATCGCCCTGGAGCTTCTGCTGCTGGGCCTGGAGGCCGTTGTACTGCTCGACGGCCTGCTCGGCCTCCTCGTTGAGCGCGTCCACCCGCTCCCTGACGGTGGCGAGGTCCGGGCGCGGCTCCGCGTCGGCGGTGCCGGAGGCGAGCACCGCGCCCCCGGCCACCGCCGTGGTGAGGACCGCCAGGCGGGCCCGGCTCGGGGGGCTGGGCTTGCGTCGTTTTCCCATCGCGGTGGGTTCTCCTTCGGGGGGTGCGGGGGCTTTCGGGGAGGTGTGGTGACACCCGTTGAACGTTCGAGGGACGGCTCCGGGTTGTCTCCGGCGCGCGAGTCCTCGGGACACTCCCCGACGGGCCGAGTGCACGCCCCCGAGACACTCCCTGACCTGCGGAGTGCTACGACTGCGCCAAATCGAGAACAAGGTCACACACGACGCCCCTCCTGCCGTCCTGCGAACGGGCGCTAACCTGCGGGCATGAAGGTCCCGCCCGAAGGGCTCCCCCTCGCCGCCGAGTTCCCGGCCGCGCACCGTGAGCAGTGGCAGCAGCTCGTCGAGGGCGTGCTGCGCAAGTCCGGTGCCCAGCCCGAGGACGCCGCCGCCGCCGAGCGGGCGCTCAGCACCCCCCTCCAGGACGGCCTGCGAGCCCTCCCCCTGTACACCGCCGAGGACAGCCCGGTCGAGGCCGGCTACCCCGGCTTCCCGCCGTTCGTCCGCGGCGGGCGGCCGCACGGTTCCGCCGTCGCCGGGTGGGACGTCCGCCAGCGGCACGCCGACCCGGACCGGCGGCGCACCAACGAGGCGGTCCTCGCGGACCTGGAGAACGGGGTCGGCTCGCTCTGGCTGGAGCTGGGCGGGGCCGGCCTGCCGGTGTCGGCCCTGCCGGAGGCGCTGAACGGGGTGTACCTGGACCTGGCCGCGGTCGCGCTCGACGCCGGGCCCGAATTCGCTGACGCCGCCGAGCGGTTGTTCAAGCTGTACGAGGAGCGCGAGGTCTCCCCCGCCTCCGCCGCCGGCAACCTCGGCGCCGACCCGCTGGGCCTCCAGGCCCGCACCGGAGACGCCACCCGGACCGACGCGCTGCTCGCCTCGGCCGCCGCACTGGCCGGCCGCTGCGCCGCCGAGTACCCGAACGTCCGGGCGGTGACCGTCGACGCCCTCCCGTACCACGAGGCCGGCGCCTCCCCCGCCCAGGAGCTGGGCTGCTCGCTGGCCACCGGCGTCGCCTACCTGCGCGCGCTGACCGCCGCCGGGCTGTCGGTGGACGCCGCCCTCGGGCAGCTGGAGTTCCGCTACGCCGCGGACGCCGACCAGTTCCTCACCATCGCCAAGTTCCGGGCCGCGCGCCGCCTCTGGGCCCGCGTCGCCGAGGTGTCCGGGGGGTCCGCCGAGGCCTCGGCGCAGCGCCAGCACGCCGTCACCTCCCGGGTGATGATGACCGCCCGCGACCCGTGGGTGAACATGCTGCGCACCACCGTCGCCTGCCTCGCGGCCGGGGTCGGCGGCGCCGACGCCGTCACCGTGCTGCCCTTCGACAGCACGCTCGGCCTGCCGGACGCCTTCGCCCGCCGGATCGCCCGCAACACCCAGTCGATCCTGCTGGAGGAGTCCCACCTGGCCCGGGTGGTCGACCCGGCCGGCGGTTCCTGGTACGTCGAGCAGCTGGGCGAGGAGCTGGCCCGCGCCGCCTGGGCCTGGTTCCAGGAGATCGAGCGGGCCGGCGGCCAGCGCGCCGCCCTCGCCTCCGGCCTCGTCGGCGACCGGATCGCCGCGACCTGGGCCGAGCGCTCCGAGCGGCTCGCCAAGCGGCGCGAACCGGTCACCGGCGTCAGCGAGTTCCCGCACCTGGACGAGCAGCCGCTGGTCCGCGAGCCGGCCCCGGCCGGCCACACGGGCGGCCTGCCCCGGGTGCGCCGCGCCGAGGCGTACGAGGCGCTGCGCGACCGCTCGGACGCGGTGCTCGCCGCCACCGGCGAGCGGCCGAAGCTGTTCCTGGCCTCGATCGGCACCGCCGCCGCCCACACCGGGCGCACCACCTTCGCCGCCAACCTGTTCCAGGCCGGCGGCATCGCGACCGTCTCGGCCGAGGGCGTCGACCCGGCGGTGTTCGCCGAGGCGTTCAGCGCCTCGGGCGCGAGCGTCGCCTGCCTGTGCTCCAGTGACGCCCTGTACGCCGAGCACGCCGAGGCGGTCGCCACCGCGCTGCGCGCGGCCGGTGCCCGGCGGGTGCTGCTGGCCGGCCGGCTCGCCGAAGCGCCCGCCGGAGTCGACGAGTTCATCCACGCGGGCGGGGACGCCGTCGCCGTCCTGACCTCCCTGCTGGACCAGATCACCGGTGCGCGCAGCGCCGACGAGGACGAGGTGGCGCGATGATCCCCGACTTCACCGGAATCGGGCTGGACGGCGACGCCGCCACCCGGGCCGACGGCGCCGGCACCGCCGGCGTGACCGAGGACCAGTGGCGGGCCGCCTGGCGCCGGTCCACCGGCAAGGACGTCGACGAGCTGGTCTGGGACACCCCCGAGGGCATCGGCGTCAAGCCGCTGTACACCGCCGCCGACCTGACCGGCCTGGACTTCCTGGACACCTACCCGGGCATCGCCCCGTACCTGCGCGGGCCGTACCCGACCATGTACGTCAACCAGCCCTGGACGGTCCGCCAGTACGCCGGCTTCTCGACCGCCGAGGAGTCCAACGCCTTCTACCGCCGCAACCTGGCCGCCGGCCAGAAGGGCCTGTCGGTCGCCTTCGACCTGCCGACCCACCGCGGCTACGACAGCGACCACCCGCGGGTCACCGGCGACGTCGGCATGGCGGGTGTGGCCATCGACTCGATCTACGACATGCGCCAGCTGTTCGACGGCATCCCGCTGGACCGGATGTCGGTGTCGATGACCATGAACGGCGCGGTGCTGCCCGTGCTGGCGCTGTACATCGTCGCGGCCGAGGAGCAGGGCGTACCGCCCGAGAAAGCGGCACGAACTGCTCGACCGGGGTCATCGAGCCGTGCAGGCCGATCATCGCGGACTCCCCGGGCTCGTTGCGGGAGGCGGTGACGGCGATGTC
>NZ_JBEPAK010000391.1:0-4135 GCF_040298565.1 Kitasatospora sp. NPDC001539
TTGTGGTCCCCCCCGGCCTTTGTTTCTTCTTTATCGGCGCCGGCCGGGCGCTTTCTGGTTCTCTATTTCGGGGGGGGGCGGGCGCCGCCGGCCCCCCCCCGCCCCCCCCCCCGCCCCCAGGCCCCCCTCAGACCACAGATAAGACTCTCGAATTACGAAAGAGGGCTTGACGACCAGTGCTTGACGTCAACTTCTTCGACGAGCTCCGCATCGGCCTGGCCACCGCCGACGACATCCGCCAGTGGTCGCACGGCGAGGTCAAGAAGCCGGAGACCATCAACTACCGCACCCTGAAGCCCGAAAAGGACGGACTCTTCTGCGAGAAGATCTTCGGCCCCACCCGGGACTGGGAGTGCTACTGCGGTAAGTACAAGCGCGTCCGCTTCAAGGGCATCATCTGCGAGCGCTGCGGCGTCGAGGTGACCCGCGCCAAGGTGCGCCGCGAGCGGATGGGCCACATCGAGCTCGCCGCCCCGGTGACCCACATCTGGTACTTCAAGGGTGTGCCGTCCCGCCTCGGCTACCTGCTCGACCTGGCGCCGAAGGACCTCGAGAAGGTCATCTACTTCGCCGCCTACATGATCACCTGGGTCGACGACGAGCGCCGCCAGCGCGACCTGCCGTCCCTGGAGGCGCACGTCTCGGTCGAGCGCCAGCAGATCGAGAACCGCCGCGACGCCGACCTCGAGGCCCGCGCCAAGAAGGCCGAGACCGACCTGGCCGAGCTGGAGGCCGAGGGCGCCAAGGCCGACGTGCGCCGCAAGGTGCGCGAGAGCGCCGAGCGCGAGATGAAGCAGCTGCGCGACCGCGCGCAGCGCGAGCTCGACCGCCTCGACGAGGTGTGGGCCCGCTTCAAGAACCTCAAGGTCCAGGACCTCGAGGGCGACGAGCTGCTCTACCGCGAGCTGCGCGACCGCTTCGGCACCTACTTCTCCGGCTCGATGGGCGCGGCGGCCCTCAAGGACCGCCTGGAGACCTTCGACCTGGCCGAAGAGGCCGAGCGCCTGCGCGAGATCATCCGCACCGGCAAGGGCCAGAAGAAGACCCGTGCGCTCAAGCGCCTCAAGGTCGTCTCCGCCTTCCTGCAGACCAGCAACAAGCCCAACGGCATGGTGCTGGACTGCGTCCCGGTCATCCCGCCGGACCTGCGTCCGATGGTGCAGCTGGACGGTGGCCGCTTCGCGACCTCCGACCTGAACGACCTGTACCGCCGCGTCATCAACCGCAACAACCGCCTGAAGCGCCTGCTCGACCTCGGTGCCCCCGAGATCATCGTGAACAACGAGAAGCGCATGCTCCAGGAGGCCGTCGACGCGCTGTTCGACAACGGCCGCCGCGGCCGTCCGGTCACCGGTCCGGGCAACCGCCCGCTGAAGTCCCTCAGCGACATGCTGAAGGGCAAGCAGGGTCGTTTCCGTCAGAACCTGCTCGGCAAGCGAGTCGACTACTCGGCCCGTTCGGTCATCGTCGTCGGCCCGCAGCTCAAGCTGCACCAGTGCGGTCTGCCCAAGGCCATGGCGCTGGAGCTCTTCAAGCCGTTCGTGATGAAGCGCCTGGTCGACCTGAACCACGCGCAGAACATCAAGTCGGCCAAGCGCATGGTCGAGCGTGCCCGCCCGGTCGTGTGGGACGTGCTCGAAGAGGTCATCGCCGAGCACCCCGTCCTGCTGAACCGTGCGCCCACCCTGCACCGCCTCGGCATCCAGGCCTTCGAGCCGCAGCTGGTCGAGGGCAAGGCCATCCAGATCCACCCGCTCGTCTGCACCGCGTTCAACGCGGACTTCGACGGTGACCAGATGGCCGTGCACCTGCCGCTCTCCGCGGAGGCGCAGGCCGAGGCCCGCATCCTGATGCTGTCCTCGAACAACATCCTGAAGCCGGCCGACGGTCGCCCCGTCACCATGCCGACCCAGGACATGGTGCTCGGTCTGTTCTTCCTCACCTCGGACCGCGAGGACGTCAAGGGCGCCGGCCGCACCTTCTCGTCGACCGCCGAGGCGATCATGGCCTTCGACGCCCGCGAGCTGGACGTCCAGGCCCCGATCGAGCTGCGCCTCGGCGCCGGCACCGTCCCGCCGCGCGGCTGGACCGCTCCGGTGGACGAGGACGGCCAGCAGACCTGGTTCGAGGGCGAGCCCTTCCGCCTGAAGACCACCCTGGGCCGCGCGCTCTTCAACGAGCTGCTGCCCGAGGACTACCCGTTCGTCGACTACGAGGTGGGCAAGAAGCAGCTCTCCGCGATCGTCAACGACCTGGCGGAGCGCTACCCGAAGGTCGTCGTCGCGGCGACCCTGGACAACCTGAAGGCGGCCGGCTTCCACTGGTCGACCCGCTCGGGCGTCACCGTCTCGATCTCGGACGTCATCGTCCCGCCGAGCAAGCCCCAGATCCTGGAGGGCTTCGAGGCGAAGGCGGAGAAGGTCCAGAAGCAGTACGAGCGCGGTCTGATCACCAACGACGAGCGCAAGCAGGAGCTCGTCGGCATCTGGACCCAGGCGACCAACGAGGTCGCGGACGCCATGGCCGCGAACTTCCCGAAGACGAACCCCATCTTCATGATGGTCGACTCGGGTGCTCGTGGAAACATGATGCAGATGCGCCAGATCGCCGGTATGCGTGGTCTGGTGTCGAACGCCAAGAACGAGACCATCCCGCGACCCATCAAGGCGTCGTTCCGTGAGGGTCTGTCCGTGCTGGAGTACTTCATCTCCACCCACGGTGCCCGTAAGGGTCTGGCCGACACCGCCCTCCGTACCGCCGACTCCGGTTACCTCACCCGTCGTCTGGTCGACGTCTCCCAGGACGTCATCATCCGCGAGGAGGACTGCGGCACCGAGCGCGGCCTGAAGCTCGCGATCGGCCACGTGGGCGCCGACGGCGTCCTGCGCAAGGCCGACGACGTCGAGACCAGCGTGTACGCCCGCATGCTCGCCGAGGACATCACCGTCGACGGCAAGCTGCTGGCCACCGCCAACACCGACCTCGGCGACGTCCTGATCGACGAGCTGATCCGCCACGGTGTGGGCGAGGTCAAGGTCCGCTCGATCCTGACCTGCGAGTCGGCCGTCGGCACCTGCGCCATGTGCTACGGGCGCTCGCTGGCCACCGGCAAGCTGGTCGACATCGGTGAGGCGGTCGGCATCATCGCCGCCCAGTCCATCGGTGAGCCCGGTACCCAGCTGACCATGCGTACCTTCCACACCGGTGGTGTGGCCGGTGACGACATCACCCAGGGTCTGCCGCGTGTCGTCGAGCTCTTCGAGGCCCGTACCCCCAAGGGTGTGGCCCCGATCTCGGAGGCCGCCGGCCGGGTCCGCATCGAGGACACCGAGAAGACCCGCAAGCTGGTCATCACGCCGGACGACGGCAGCGACGAGATCGCCTACCCGGTCTCGAAGCGCGTGAAGCTGCTGGTCAGCGAGGGCGAGGCGGTCGAGGTCGGCCAGAAGCTGACCATGGGCGCCACCAACCCGCACGACGTCCTGCGCATCATGGGCCAGCGTGCCGTCCAGATCCACCTGGTCGCCGAGGTCCAGAAGGTCTACAACTCGCAGGGCGTGTCGATCCACGACAAGCACATCGAGATCATCATCCGGCAGATGCTCCGCCGCGTGACGATCATCGAGTCGGGCGACGCCGAGCTGCTCCCGGGCGAGCTCGTCGAGCGCGGCCGCTTCGAGCAGGAGAACCGCCGCGTGGTCGCCGAGGGCGGTCACCCCGCCTCCGGCCGTCCGCAGCTGATGGGTATCACCAAGGCCTCGCTGGCCACCGAGTCCTGGCTGTCGGCCGCCTCCTTCCAGGAGACGACCCGGGTCCTCACCGACGCGGCGATCCACGCCAAGTCGGACCCGCTGCTGGGCCTCAAGGAGAACGTCATCCTCGGTAAGCTCATCCCGGCCGGTACGGGCCTGCCCCGCTACCGCAACATCCGGGTCGAGCCGACCGAGGAGGCCAAGGCCGCGATGTACTCGGCCGTCGGCTACGACGACTACGACCTGTCGCCCTTCGGCGCCGGCTCCGGCCAGGCGGTCCCGCTGGACGACTACGACTACGGCCCGTACACCGGCTGAGTCACCTCTTCGGCCGGCCACGGCCGTTGAACGCCGCAGGGCGGCCACCCCGCAGGGGGTGGCCG
>NZ_JBEPAK010000392.1:0-4110 GCF_040298565.1 Kitasatospora sp. NPDC001539
TGCCGCTCGGTGTCGGCGGCGTGCTGGTGGGGGAGGGTCGGGCGGCGCCACTCGCCGGTCGCGCTCGGTGCGGCGCCCCCGGCCGAGGCGCAGCGCCGGGTGGTCGGCGGCAGCACGGTGAGTACGGCGGACCACCCGTGGATCGTGGCGCTGTCCAGTCGCCAGCAGTTCGGCGGCGGACGTTCCGGTCAGTTCTGCGGGGGAGCGCTGGTCACTCCGACCAAGGTGGTCACGGCGGCGCACTGCTTCTACGGCGAGGCCAAGGGGCGGGTGGACCGGCCGGGGCTCAAGGTGATCGTCGGCCGGGACGACCTGCGGGGCTCGGCCGGCCGCGAGGTGTCGGTCCAATCGGTCTGGATCCACCCCGACTACAACTTCGCGGCGAACATGAACGACGTCGCGGTGCTCACCCTGTCCGGATCCCAGGGCTCGCGGCCGGTGGTGGAACTGGTCGGCCAGGGCGAGACCGAGCCGTACGCGCCCGGGACCAGGGCGCAGGTGTACGGCTGGGGCGACACCACGGGGCGGGGCGACTACTCGCCGGTGCTGCGCGGGGTGGACGTGCCGGTGATCGCGGACCAGACCTGCGCCCACGCCTACCCGGGAGGTCAGGACGGCAGGTTCGACGCCCGGGGCATGGTCTGCGCGGGCGAGGAGAAGGGTGGCAAGGACGCCTGCCAGGGCGACAGCGGCGGTCCGCTGATCGTGGGCGGCAGGCTGGTGGGCCTGGTCTCCTGGGGGACGGGCTGCGCCGAAGCGGCCCACCCCGGCGTGTACACCCGGGTGTCCTCGGTGGCGGATGCCGTGCGTTCGGTGCTGTGAAAAACGCGGCCGTGAGCGTCGCCGCGAACACAGCGATGGGCGTCGCTGCAGGCGTCGCCGCCCGTGATGGTGCGGTGACGGTCTGACGCGGTGTCGTCTCTTTGCCGCGCCGCTTTCCCGGCGCTACGGGCGCGGCGGCCCGCGCTGCGGAGCGGCCCGGGGGAAGCGCCCCGAGAACAGCTGAGCCGGGCGGCCCGCCCCCGAAGGGGCCGACCGCCCGGCTCACCGGTCACGCGCGGTGCGTGGCCGGACACAGCTCGGGACGTTGGCTGCTGGTTGTGGCGCCTGGGATCAGCGCTCGTCCTCAGCGGCCGTCGCGGTGGTGCTGCTGAGACGGCCGCTCTCGTCCTGTATCTCCACGGCGATCTTCTTGAGCTCGGGCTCGAACTTCCGGCCGTGGTGGGCGCAGAAGAGCAGCTCTCCGCCGCTGGCGAGTACGACGCGCAGGTAGGCCTGGGCGCCGCAGCGGTCGCAGCGGTCAGCCGCGGTGAGCGGGCTCGCAGGGGTCAGAACAGTAGTCACGTCGCCTCTTCTCTAGCTCGACGAGCTGTCGTACCAGGGTCAACATCCAACCAGGCCGAAAACGTTCCCGCTCGTGGCTTTTCTTCTCTGAGGATTCTGCTGTGTTGATGAGGACGTGCCCCGGGCGCCGGTGGTTCATGCGTGTCGAATCCCGGGATCCGCCCCTCGCTCGAACGCCCGATCGGGATCGGGTGCGAGGTCCGCGTAGCATAATCCTCTGCCGGGTTGGAGCATAAGCCCCGTCCCGGGCCCCGGTAGCCTGCATAACGGCAGTTCCGGAGCCTGCGCCGGACCCCACGAACCGCCAGGACCGGTGGTACCGGGAGGAAATGGCGCTCCCGGGGCCTCGACCCGGGCGGGGCCCTTGTTCGCGCAGCGCGTACAAGCTGCGCGGGACCGGTCCGTCGTGCTGTGCACCTCGCGCAGCGGTGCGGGCACATGGAGCCACGGCTGTCGGTGCGGCGTGCTGCACTGGCGGTCGGGTCCGGATCCGTCCGCGATGTGACCCATGAGACAGAACTTCACCGAGGAGAGTGCCGCGTGAGTGCCGAAACGACCGTGCCGTCCGCGCTGCTGGCCGGCGACGACGGTTCCAACTACACCGCGCGGCACCTGCTCGTCCTGGAGGGCCTGGAGGCCGTCCGCAAGCGCCCCGGCATGTACATCGGCTCGACCGACAGCCGCGGCCTGATGCACTGCCTCTGGGAGATCATCGACAACTCCGTCGACGAGGCGCTGGGCGGCTACTGCGACCGCATCGAGGTCGTGCTCCACCCCGACTCCTCGGTGGAGGTCCGCGACAACGGCCGCGGCATCCCGGTCGACGTCGAGCCCAAGACCGGGCTGTCCGGCGTCGAGGTCGTGATGACCAAGCTGCACGCGGGCGGCAAGTTCGGCGGCGGCTCGTACGCGGCCTCCGGCGGTCTGCACGGCGTCGGCGCCTCGGTCGTCAACGCGCTCTCCGCGCGCCTGGACGTCGAGGTCGACCGCAACGGCCACACCCACGCGATCAGCTTCCGTCGCGGCACCCCCGGCATCTTCACCGAGGCCAGCCCGGACGCCCCCTTCGAGCCCGCCAACGGCCTCACCAGGACCCGCAAGGTGCCCAAGACCCGCACCGGCACCCGGATCCGCTACTGGGCCGACCGGCAGATCTTCCTCAAGGACGCCAAGCTCTCCCTGGAGAACCTGCACAACCGCGCCCGGCAGACCGCCTTTCTGGTCCCCGGCCTGACCATCGTCGTGCGTGACGAGCGGCTCACCGAGAGCGAGCAGGTCGAGGAGTCGGTCTTCCACTACGACGGCGGCATCGCCGAGTTCTGCGAGTTCCTGGCTCCCGACAAGCCGGTCTCCGACGTGCTGCGGCTGCGCGGCGAGGGCACCTTCAAGGAGACCGTGCCCGTCCTGGACGAGCTCGGCCACATGACCCCCACCGAGGTCACCCGCCACCTCGGCGTGGACATCGCGCTGCGCTGGGGCACCGGTTACGACACCACCCTGCGCTCCTTCGTCAACATCATCGCCACCCCCAAGGGCGGCACCCACGTCACCGGCTTCGAGCGCTCGCTCGCCAAGACCGTCAACGAGGTGCTGCGCGCCGCCAAGCTGCTGCGCGTCGCCGAGGACGACATCACCAAGGACGACGCCACCGAGGGCCTCACCGCGGTGGTCACCGTCCGGCTCGCCGAGCCGCAGTTCGAGGGGCAGACCAAGGAGGTGCTCGGCACCTCGGCGGCCAACCGGATCGTCGCCGCCGTCGTCGCCAAGGAGCTCAAGGCCTTCCTCACCTCGACGAAGAAGGACCAGAAGCAGCAGGCCCGGGCCGTGCTGGAGAAGGTCGTGGCCGCCGCCCGCACCCGGGTCGCCGCCCGCCAGCACAAGGAGGCCCAGCGCCGCAAGACCGCGCTGGAGACCAGCTCGCTGCCGGCCAAGCTGGCTGACTGCCGCAGCGACGACGTCGACCGCAGCGAACTGTTCATCGTCGAGGGCGACTCGGCGCTCGGCACCGCCAAGCTCGCCCGCAACTCCGAGTTCCAGGCGCTGCTGCCGATCCGGGGTAAGATCCTCAACGTGCAGAAGGCCTCGGTGAGCGACATGCTCAAGAACGCCGAGTGCGCGGCGATCATCCAGGTCATAGGAGCGGGCTCGGGCCGCACCTTCGACATCGACCAGGCCCGCTACGGCCGGGTCATCTTCATGGCCGACGCCGATGTCGACGGCTCGCACATCCGCACCCTGCTGCTGACCCTCTTCCACCGCTACATGCGGCCGATGGTCGAGCAGGGGCGGGTCTTCGCCGCCGTGCCGCCGCTGCACCGGATCGAGCTCACCAACCCCAAGCGCGGCCAGGAGAAGTACCACTACACCTACTCCGACTCCGAACTCCGCTCCACCCTCCTGGAGTTCCAGCGCAAGGGGATGCGCTGGAAGGAGCCGGTGCAGCGCTACAAGGGCCTCGGCGAGATGGACGCCGACCAGCTGGCCGAGACCACCATGGACCCGCGCCACCGCACGCTGCGCCGGATCAACCTGGGCGACCTGGAGCAGGCCGAGAAGATCTTCGACCTGCTGATGGGCAACGACGTCGCCCCGCGCAAGGAGTTCATCGTGGACTCGGCGGCGACCCTGGATCGCTCGCGCATCGACGCCTGACCACGGCCGGTCCCCGGGGGGGGGGGGGCGCCCCCGCGGGCGGGCGGCGCCGGCGCGGAGGGGCACACGACAGCAAACAAAAAAAAACGACAAGAACACAAAAGCAGTATTCGG
>NZ_JBEPAK010000393.1:0-4037 GCF_040298565.1 Kitasatospora sp. NPDC001539
GCCGGACGTCAGTCCAGCGGGAGCGCCATCTCCAGGATCCGGGCCTCCGGGTCCAGCACGTACGGCGTCTCACCGCCGGTGTACTCGAAGCCGCGCCGCTCGTAGAACGCGGCGGCGCGGTGGTTCTCCTCGTGCACGCCGAGCAGCATCCGCCGCGCGCCGCCGGCCCGGGCCCAGTCGATCACGGCGTCCAGCAGGGCGTCGGCGACGCCGCGTTCGCGGCCCCGGTGGGCCGGGTCGACCCAGACGCCGATCAGGTCGACCGACGCGGGCTGGTCCTTGCTGGGGATCGACAGCATGGTGGCGACCCACTCGTCCGAGTCGTCCACGGCGACCAGGCCGATCTTCCCGGGCTCGTTGAGCCAGTCCGTCCGGGCCCGCCAGTTGCCCTCGCCCTGGTGCCGCGCGTACTCGTACGGTTCGCCGAACGCCATGGGCGTGTCGAGGAGTTGGGCCAGCCGCACCGTCCGCAGGCGCTGCCAGTCCTCGCGCCCGATCCGCTCGATCCGGTACCCCATGCCGTCCCGCCCCCGTTCCCGTCGCTCGTCACCCGGCGCCGGTCCTCGTCGCCGACAGCCCTCGGCCGTCCGCCGTCCGCCCTCGACCCAGGACCCTCGGCTCCCGGCCCTCGGCCCCCGGCCCCCGGCCGTCAGGCACGAGCCGTCGGCCGCCTGCCGGAACGCCCCCGCCGCCGGCGGTCACCGGCGGCGGAGGCAGGATAGCCGTACGGGGGATCAGGGCTTGATCCGGACCACCTGCGGATCGTGGTCGCTGGCCTGGTGGGCGAACTCGGCGTTGATGTGCACCACGTCGTACTTGGCGTAGCCGACCTCGGGGCTGACCAGGATGTGGTCCAGCACCTGCGAGTTGCCCTGGTAGACGTACGAGTACTGCTCCGTCTCCGGCAGCTCGTTCACCAGGTCGCGCAGCACGCCGTCCTTGGTCAGCGCGGCCAGTGCGGGCGAGAACTGGTAGTCGTTGAAGTCGCCGAGCGAGACGACCTTCGCCTCCTTGTCGGCGGCGAGCAGCTTGGCGACGAAGGCCTGCTCGACGGTGGCCTGCCTCATCCGCTGCACCTCGGAGCTGCGGACGGGCTGCTGGAAGCGGCTGTCGATGCCCTGGTCGCCACCCTTGCTGTTGAAGTGGTTGGCGATCACGAACACCTTCTGGCCGCGGAAGGCGAACTGGCCGACGAGCGGCTTGCGGCTGTTGGTCCAGGCCTCGTCGGTGGGCTCGATCCGGCCGGGCGAGGCGGTCAGCGAGGTGGCCGCGCCGGTGCCGGTGACGCCGACGGCGGTGGTGGCGTCGCCGCCCGCGATGTCGGTGAAGGAGACCCGCTGCGGGTTGAACAGGAAGACCTGGCGGATGTTGCCGCCGGGTTCACCGCCGTCCTTGCCGTCCTGGGGGTCGATCGAGCGCCAGTCGTAGGCGGGGCCGCCGGCCGCCTTGATCGCGGCGATGAACTTGGCGACGGTCCGGCTCGCGTCGACCGTGCCGTCGTTCTTGGCGCCGTTGTCGTCCTGGATCTCCTCCAGGGCGACGATGTCCGGCGAGCGCAGGTTGGTGACGACGCCCTGGGCCAGCTCGGCGAACTTGGCGTCCGGGTTGTTCGGCGCCAGGTTCTCCACGTTGTAGGTGGCGAGGGTGAGTTCGCGGTCGCTCGGCTGGGCGGTGACCTCGCGCTGGAGGTGGTTGTCCTTCAGGGTGCCCATGGTGCCGGCGACGAGGGTGTAGCCGCCGAAGGCGTTGTAGTCCAGCGGACCGGTGGTGGTGCCGGTCAGCTCGTCGCCGACGTTGGCCACCGGGAAGGGCTGCTGGGAGGCCGGGGCCTGCTGCTGCACCATCAGGCGGCCCACGTTGGGCTCGCGGTAGGACTCGTACAGCACGCCGCCGCGCTTGCTGCGCTGGTCCTGGCGGTCCGCGGCCACCCACAGCTCGTCGTACTTGTCGGTCGCCTGTATGACGCGGACGTCCTTGACCTGGACGAGCATGCCCTCCAGGGACTCGTAGAAGTCCAGGGCGTACTTCTCCGGGTTGAGCGGCACCTGGTTGACGGTGCCGTCGGGGCCGGCCGGCGGGGCGTAGGTGCCGGGGATGTCGCGGGTGTCGACGACCACGGGGGCGGGCAGCGGGTTGCCGGAGGAGACGACGGTGACGGCCGGGCCGGAGAGCTCGGTGACGGACTGCGAGCCGCCGGAGTAGCTCGGGTAGTACTCGCTGACCTTGCCGCTCACCAGCACCGAGTCGCCGACCTTGACGGTCGGGTTGCCGCCGGTGAAGACGAAGACGCCCTCGCTGGTGGCCGGGTCGGCGTCCGGGTTCGGGTCCTGCATCCAGAAGCCCTTGGAACTTCCGTACGCGCGGACGCCGGTGACGATCCCGGGCACGCCGGTGACGGGCTTGCCGGCCTGCGGGGAGAGCCGGGTGGTGCCCTGGACGTCGTGGATCCGCAGTGGCCCGGCCTCGGTCGGGGCCGGCGGAGCGGCCGTCGCCGCGCCGGCCGCGTTCGCCACCGGCAGCGGGACCAGCACCAGCGAGGCGGCCAGCGAGGCGGGGACGAGGGAGGCGCGCAGCAGGGCGGCTCTGCGCGGGCGGGGCGCGGGGGCGGTGGTCACCGGGTGACTCCTAGCTCCGCCGTACGGCACGGCTCGGTGCCCGGCGGTCGGGGGCAGCGCGCGTCACGCGGGCGGCCGCCGGTGCGGCCGGAGCCGCACGGGCAGCAGCGGGCGCTACTCGCGTAGAGACGACGTGGGGAAAAGCGGGAGACGGATGCCGTCTCCCGCGACGCCTTCAAGATACGCGCGTAGAAAATGACCCGACAAGACCCCGTCAGTGAACTGTCGGTTCCCGCCGGATGACATGAGGGCGCGTCAACCCGGCCCGCTCCCAGCGGGATCCCAGCTTTCCCCCAGCAACGCCCGGCGACGCGCGCCGTCCTGCGGCTTTCCCGCGCTTTTCCTCAGTTGTGTCCGATCCGCTCCACGATCAGCTCGCACAACTCGTGGGTGCGCAGCGCGTCGTGGGCGTCCAGGGTCCTCCCGGCGCGGACGGCGTCCAGGAAGGCCAGCACGCACTGCTCGATGCCGCGCTGGCGGGCGACGGACACCCAGTCGCCGCGCCGCCGGACGGTGGGCTGGCCCCGGTGGTCGATCACCTCGGCGAGGTTGCGCACCTCGCGCTTGGAGTCGCCGCCGGAGACCTCCAGCACCTCCTCTGTGGAGCCCGAGACCCGGTTCATGATGCCCAGCGCGGTGAAGCCCTCCCCGCCGAGGGTGAGCACCAGGTGCTCGACCAGCCCGTCCCGAGTGCGGGCCCGGACGTCCACGTGCTCGATCTCGCCGGGGGTGAGGAAGCGCAGCAGGTCCACCACGTGGATGAAGTCGTCGTAGACCAGCGTGCGGGCGGCCTCGGCCAGGCCCTCGCGGTTCTTCTGCAGCACGATCAGGTCGCGCGGCCGCTCCTTGGCCTGGACGTACCCGGGCGCGTACCGCCGGTTGAAGCCGACCATCAGCGAGCGGCCGGTGCGGTCGGCGAGCCCGACCAGCCGGCGGGCGCCGTCCAGGGTCTGGTCCAGCGGCTTGTCCACGTAGACGTCCACCCCGGCGGTGAGCAGCTGCTCGACGATCGGCACGTGCTGGTCGGTCGCCGCGTGCACGAAGGCGGCCCGGATGCCGCTGCCGATCAGCTCGCCCAGGTCGGTGAACCGGTGCTCGGCGCCGATCCGGTGCGCCTCGCCGATCCGGTCCAGCTTGGCCCGGTCCCGGGTCATCAGCCGCAGGTCCAGCCCGGGCAGCGCGGTGAGCACCGGCAGGTAGGCCTTCTGCGCGATGTCGCCCAGGCCGATCACCCCGACGGGGAGCCGGGGGTCGGTGGGGCCGGTCTCGGTCATGGTCTCTCCTGCCGGTGCTGCTGGTACGGGCGATCTTCCGCACCCACCCTAGGGCCAATGCCGGTGACTTTGGTGTCTGTGGCTCGTTGGTTGTGGTGTGGCAAGGGTGGGGCAGGTCAAGTCGCCTGCGGGTGAGCGGTTGTCGGAC
>NZ_JBEPAK010000394.1:0-4031 GCF_040298565.1 Kitasatospora sp. NPDC001539
GCGCGGTCCCGGGGGAAGCCCTCCGACATGCACAGCAGGAGGCCGTCCGCGGAGACCACCACGGTGTGGGACACCCCGGGGGTGTTGTCCACGAAATTGGTGATCAGCCAGTTCAGGTTCTGTGCGGCCTGGCTCATCTGAGTCAACTCAACGCTCCTGGTGGTTCGAGCCGCCGAAGAGATCGGTGCTCCGGTTCTGTCCGTTGCCGGACTGGTCTACCTGATCGGGGTCGATCCGGAAGCTTCCGGTGTTGCCGGCGCTGCGGCCCTGCTCGACACCGCGGCGCAGGTTGGTGAGGCGGCCACGGACCTCCTCGGGGCTGCGGGAGACCTGCGGCCCCTCCTGCGGGGTGGGCTTGGCGTTGCCGGGCACCAGGTTCTGCCGCGGCACCCGCCGGGGCAGACCGGCACCGGTGGTGCCGCTGGTCGAGGGCTCGCGCACCTGCTCTGCGCGCTGCCAGTTGCCGTCGTTCGGCGACTGCCAGGCGCTGTTGGCGGTCGGGCCGGTCGGGCCGTACCCGCCGAGTGCGGACACGTCGTGGCCGCGCGGTTCCTGGGGCGAGGAGGTGTCCTTGGCACCGGCGAACCAGTTGGGGCTCTCGCCCGGCGAGGCGGCGGCCGGGGTGGTGCCGAGGCCGCCGGCCGCCAGCTGCTGGCCGGGGCGGCGCTGGGGCAGCCCGGACGGCAGGGTGGCGGAGGAGTCCGCGGCGGGCAGCGCCGGCGGCTCCGGGGCGTACGGGTGGCCGGCCGGGGCCTCGTCGGCCTGGCGGCCGTAGCCGTCCCGGCCGTACTCGTCCTGCTGGTAGCCGCCCTGGTCGTAGCCGTACCGGTCGTCGGCGCCGTACTGGCCGTCGGAGTAGCCGCCCTGCTGGTCGTAGCCCTGCTGGGGGTACTGGCCGTAGCCGTCCTGGGCGTACTCGTCCTGCTGGTAGCCGCCCTGGTCGTAGCCGTACCGGTCGTCGGTGCCGTACTGGTCGTCGGGGTAGCCGCCCTGCTGGTCGTAGCCCTGCTGGGGGTACTGGCCGTAGCCGTCCTGGTAGTCCTCCTCGACCTCGGCGTCGACGACCGGCGCCTGCGGGCCGCCCTCCAGGGCCGCACGGCGGACCTGGTCGAGGCGCTGCGAGCGCTGGACGGCCTCCAGGGCCGGGCTGAAGCCGGAGGAGCCGGAGTTGCCGATGCCGGTGAGGTGGTCGTCGAAGCCCAGCTCGGCGGCGCTGCGGGAGCGCTCCTCGGGGGCCCACTCGGAGGTCGGCTCCTGGTCCGCGAAGATCCGGGAGACGGTGAACTGCTCCTCCGGCTCCGGCGCGGCGCCGGCCTGGGTGACGAACGGCGGGAGCATGACCAGCGAGGTGGTGCCGGCCGACTCGCCCGACGGGCGGAGCTGGACGCGGATGTCGTGCCGCTGGGAGAGCCGGCCGACCACGAAGAGGCCCATGCGGCGGGAGATGGTGGCGTCGACCGTGGGCGGCTCGGCCAGCTTCTCGTTGATCTCGGCGAAGTCGTCGGCGGTGAGGCCGATGCCCTTGTCGTGGATCTCGACCAGGACGCGGCCGTCCGGCAGGCGGGTCGCGTTGACCAGGACCCGGGTCTGCGGGCTGGAGAACGAGGTGGCGTTCTCCAGCAGCTCGGCGAGCAGGTGGACGAGGTCGGTCACGGCGGCGCCGACGACCTCGACCTCGGGGATGCCGGACAGCTCGACGCGCTCGTACTGCTCCACCTCGGACGCGGCGGCGCGGAGCACGTCGACCAGCGGGACCGGGGTGTTCCAGCGGCGGCCGGCCTCCTCGCCCGCGAGGACGAGCAGGTTCTCACCGTTGCGGCGCATGCGGGTCGCCAGGTGGTCCAGCTTGAAGAGGTTCTCCAGCTGGTCCGGGTCGGCCTCGTTGTTCTCGAGGTCGGTGATCAGCGCCAGCTGGCGCTGGATCAGGCCCTGGCTGCGACGCGACAGGTTGGTGAAGATCGCGTTGACGTTCCCTCGCAGCAGCGCCTGCTCGGCGGCGAGCGCCACGGCCTGCTGGTGGACCTGGTCGAAGGCCCGGGCGACCTCGCCGATCTCGTCCTTGCCGTGCAGCGGGATCGCGGTGACCGAGGTGTCGACCCGGTCCGGGTCGGTCTTGGAGAGCTTCTCGACCAGGTCCGGCAGGCGGTGGTCGGCGATCTCCAGGGCGGCGCTGCGCAGGGTGCGCATGCCGAGGATCATCGAGCGGGCGACGTAGCCGGTCAGCAGGCCGGCCAGGATCAGCGCGGCGACGACGATGACCGTGTTGAGGATCGCGTCGTAGAGCGCGTTGTCCTTGAGGTTGCGGGAGTCGGTGAGGACGTCGTCCAGCAGCACGACTTCGGTGTTCCGCAGGGCCTGGATGTGGGTGCCGGCGGCCTGGTTCCAGTTGTCCGGGGTCAGACCGGCGTTCTTGGCCTCGGCGTACGCGGCGTCGGCGGCGGCCTTGCCCTTGGCCTGGCCCGCGGCGGCGGCCTCGGCGTAGTTGCCGGCGAGCGCCAGCAGGCCCTGCATGGTGGGCGCGGTGCCGTTGGGCATCTTGTAGGCCGAGCGGTCCTGGGCGGAGGCCAGGGCGACCTGCGCGTCGGCGTACTTCTTGACGTCCTCGGGGGCGCTACCGGTGGTGAACTCGCTGAGCGAGACCTGCTCGAGCTTCTCGGACACCAGGATCGCCTGGGTCATGTCCTGGTTCTCGTAGCGCGTCGTCGCGCCCTGGGAGATGCCGACCAGCAGGCTCAGCATCAGCGAGCGCTGGGTCGAGGCGGAGGCCTTCGCCAGCGACATCGCGTAGATCGCGCGGCCCTTGCTCGTGGCGTTGGACGAGCCCATGCCGACCGAGTTGTCGTACGCCAGCAGCGGCGCGAACATCGTCGAGTAGGCGTTGGCGGTGGCGCTCGCGAACAGCTCCTTGCCGTACGCGGCGGCGCGCAGGTGCGGCAGGTCCACCACGAGGGTCTGGAAGGCCTCGTGGCGGCGGGGGAGCTCACCGCTCTTGTCGGAGGCCTCGTACGCGGCGTTGTAGGCCTTCAGCGCGGCGTCGGTGTCCGCGCGGCGCTTGGCGACCTCGTTGTTCGGGTCCTGCCCGGTCATCAGGGGTATCAGGGTCTTGTCGCGCTCGTTCTCGAGCGCCTCGGCGAGTTCGGTCGCCGCCTTGGCGAGCTCGGCCGTCTTCTCGGCGCGGGACGCCTTGATGTAGCCGTCCACCGAGGTGTTAACGCGCAGACCGCCGAAGACGAGACTGATGATCACGGGGATCAGCAGGATCGCGATCAGGCGGGTCGGCACGCGCCAGTTGCGCGGGCGGAGGAAGTCGTACCGGCTGGAGCCGCCGTCGCCGGGTGAGCCGGCTCCGCCGCGCGGCGCGCCGGCCGTCGTCAGCGGTTTGGTTGCCGGGGCGGTCTGGGAGCGCTCCTCGGCGGGAGTGAACGCGGAGAATCCGGCCTGGTCCGCGGCGGTACCGTGCGGCTCGCTCTGGCGGGGCTCGGAGCGCCGCTGCGGGGCGGGTTGCTGCTTACGCCTCACTCGACAACTACCTCTCGGCCGACTTGCCGGCCATGGATCAATCCAGCGCTACCCCCGGGGCCCTGGCCCGGCACCGGACGGACCGGCGACGGGATGTTCAGGGGTAGCTGGAATTTCAGCACGTGCAGGGATGGGGGACAAACAGACCCGGTGCAGCACCCGCGTCGGCACAATCCGGACAATCGGTGACATGGCGGAGCAAAACCGTGGTCACCTGGCGCTGAGTGACGCTGTTTCGCCACGCTGCGTCATTGTTGATCACAAAATGCCTACCGAACTGTTATCCACCGCTTATACACGGGCCTTGCGGGGGGCGCCCGGAGGACACCGGCCGGTAAGCGTCACCGCCCCGGCGGCCCGTCAGTGTGACGGTCCGCCGGGGCTGGTCGGTTCCCTCCCGGCCCGGACCCGCGTCAGCGGAGTCGGGCGAGGAGGGCGTGTTCGACGAGGGTGATGAGGGCGCTCTTGGCGCTGTCGCGGCGGCGGGCGTCGAGGGTGATGATGGGGGTGGT
>NZ_JBEPAK010000395.1:0-4021 GCF_040298565.1 Kitasatospora sp. NPDC001539
GGAGGAAGAATCCTCCGGGCCCTTCGGCTACTGAGTAGCGGGGACAGGATTTGAACCTGCGACCTCTGGGTTATGAGCCCAGCGAGCTACCGAGCTGCTCCACCCCGCGTCGGTGAACACAACGATACGGGGAAGTCGCGGATATGGGAAATCGGTTCTCCTGGCGGCTCCGGGCGGGGCCTCGGCGCGCGGCCTCAGGGCGCTCCCGCGGGCGGTCGCCCGTGCCGTGGGGCGTGCCGGGCGGCGCGGGACCTCGCCCAGGCGGCGAAGCAGACCAGCGCGGCGAAGCAGGGCACCATCAGCATCCCGTAGACCATCAGGAACCCGTCCGTCCCGAGGTCGGCCGCGGCGTTCCAGGTCCCGTGCAGCACCATCGCCAGCAGCAGGCCGCCGGGTGCGGCCAGCCGGGCCAGCCAGCGCCGCCCGGTGGTCAGGGCGACGGCCAGGCCGATCCCGGTGAGCGCGGTGAACAGCGGATGGGCGAAGGGGGAGAGCAGGGCGCGCAGCACGAAGGTCTGCACGGTGCTGTCGAAGTCCCGCAGGCTGGGCCGGTCGCCCAGGCCGATGCTGTCGAGCCGGTTCCGCTGGTCGGTGGTGAAGGCCCGGCCCAGGTAGAGGGCGTTCTCGACGAAGGCGAAGCCGCAGGCCGTCATCCCGCCGAGCACCACCCCGGCGGCCAGGGTGCGGGGCCGGGAGCGGCGGTGCGGGGTGCCGGGGGAGGGCGGGGCCGGGCGGAGGTACGGCAGCGGCCGCAGGTACGGGCGGAGCCCCAGTCGGCTCCGGGCGTGCGGCCCGGCCGGGCGGCGCTGGTAGGGGCGGGTGCGCCCCGGCGCGGGGGGCCGGTGCAGCAGTGGCGCGCAGGGGCGGCCGGTGCGGCGGCCGCGGCAGGACAGCCGTCGGCCGAGCGGCAGCAGCAGCACCAGCAGGGCGGTGGCCTTGGCGCTCTCCTCGATCAGCGGGGTGGCGATCCCGGTGCCGAGCAGCCGCCCGAGCGGGCCCGGGTGCGCGGTCAGGTAGTCGGCGGTCCAGTTGTTGGCGAGGATCGCAATCGTGGTGGCCGCGCAGGCGCCCCAGCCGAGGCAGAACACGGTGTGCCGCAGCGGCACCCGGGCGGTGAGGTTGAGCCAGGCCAGGCCGCCGAGCACGAAGGGCAGCGGCACCATCGCCAGGCCGAGGCCGACCAGCAGTCCGACCGTGCCGGTCTGCCGCTGGACCAGGTGCAGGATCAGCACCCCGCAGCCGACCAGGGTCAGCACGGCGGTGGCGGTGACGGCGGGCAGCGCCATCCCTCCTGCTCGGCCGGGCGGCCCGGCGGTCCCGGCGGAGCGTACGGCGGTCCCGGCGGGGCGTACGGGCTCCCCCGGCCGGCGGAAGCCGACGGCCGCGGTGGAACCGGCGGCCGCGGGCGCGGCGGTGGCGGGTGGTGATCCGGTCGGCCGGGGCAGCAGCCGACGGGCCCGGCGCTCCCGGGGCCCCGGGATGGTCCGGGTGTCACCGGTGCGCTGGACCGTCCCCGGTGCGTCGGCGGCGGCACGGGCGGACGTCCGGAACCCGCCGCCGGACGGGCTGCCCATGCGGCTCAGGGTAGGCCACGGCGCCCGTCCGTCGGGAGGAGTCGGGACGAACCGCTCGCGGGCCGCGCCCCGGACCGCTCAGCGGGCCGCCGCCCGTTCGAACGGCGGCCGGCGGTTCAGCGGCGGCGGAACAGCAGGTCGTGGACCACGTGGCCCTTGGCGATCCCGGCGCGCTCGAACTTGGTGACGGGCCGCCAGGCCGGTCGCGGCGCGTAACCGGGGATGCTGCCGTCCGGGTGGTCCGCGGGCTCCAGCCAGCCGCTGCCGTCGCCCTCGGGGTGCAGGTTCTCCAGCTCCGGCGAGGCGGACAGCACGGCCAGCATCTGCTCCGCGTACGGCTCCCAGTCGGTCGCGCAGTGCACCAGGGCGCCGGGGGCGAGCCGGGGGAGCACCAGGTCGAGGAAGGACGGCTGGATCAGCCGGCGCTTGTGGTGCTTCGGCTTGGGCCACGGGTCGGCGAAGTAGACCCGCAGTCCGGCCAGCGAGGCGTCCGGCAGCATGTCGCGCAGCAGGATGACCGCGTCACCGGCGGCCAGCCGCACGTTCTGCGAGCCGTCGCGCTCCAGCAGGCCGAGCAGGTTGCCGTGGCCGGGGGTGTGCACGTCGGCGGCGAGGATGCCCATGGACGGGTCGGCGGCGGCCATCGCGGCGGTGGTCTCGCCCATGCCGAAGCCGATCTCCAGGGTGACCGGCAGGCCGCCGAACAGTTCCCGCAGGTCCAGCGGGCTGCCGTCGATGGCGATGCCGTACGTCTCCCAGCCGCGGTCCAGGGCGCCCGCCTGGGCGTTGGTCATCCGGCCCCGGCGCGGCTGGAAGCTGCGGATGCGCCGCTCGCGGTGCTGGGCCTCGGTGGCCTTGTGCGGGTACATCGGCGCGGGGTAGGCGGCCGGCGCGGCGGACATCCGGGCGGACGGCGATTGCTGGGGGATCGGGGCGGTGGCAGTCACAATCCCCCGAGTCTACGGGGCCGGGCGGGGCGCCCGCCGAGGTGTGTGACGGGGCTCATCCGCCCGCCTCCAGGGCGGCCAGCGCCCGGCGGGCCACCTCCCGGCCGATCGGCAGCGAGGCCGTCGCGGCGGGGGACGGCGCGTTCAGCACGTGGACGGTGCGGCGCGGGGAGCCCGGGTCGTCCGGGTCGAAGCCGGCGAACGCGAAGTCGTCCAGCAGCGAGCCGTCCCGGGCCACCGCCTGGGCCCGGACCCCGGCGGCGGTCGGCACCAGGTCGGCGGCGGTCACCGCGGGCAGCAGGCGCTGGACGGCCGCGGTGAACGCCCGCTTGGAGAGCGAGCGGTGCAGTTCGCCGACTTCCTGGCGCCAGTGCCGGCGCAGGATCCGCCAGGTGCCGGGGAAGGCGAGGGTGTCGGCGAGGTCGCGCGGGCGGACGGTGCGCCGGTCGTAGCCCTCGCGGGCCAGCGCGGGCACCGCGTTCGGGCCGACGTGGACGTCCCCGTGGACGCCCCGGGTGAGGTGCACGCCGAGGAAGGGGAAGGCCGGGTCCGGCACGGGGTAGACCAGGCCGCGCACCAGCTCCCTTCGCTCCGCGGTGAGTTCGTAGTACTCGCCGCGGAACGGCACGATCCGCACCCCGGGGTCGTCCCCGGCCAGCCGGGCGATCCGGTCGCTGTGCAGTCCGGCGCAGTTCACCAGCACCCGGGCGCGCAGCTCCCCGTCCGCGGTGCCGACCGTCACGGCGTCCCTGCGTCTGGCCACCGTCCGCACCTCCGTGCCGGGCCGCAGGTCGGCGCCGGCCTCCCGGGCCAGCCGGGCGTACGCCGTCGCGACCGCCGGGAAGTCGCAGATGCCGGTCGTCGCGACGTGCAGCCCCGCCAGGCCGGCGACCTCCGGCTCGTACCGGGCGATCCCGGCCCGGTCCAGCTCGGTCACCGGGATTCCGTTCGCCCGCCCCCGCCCGGCGAGCGCGGCCAGCCGGGGCAGCTCGGCGGCGTCGGTGGCCACGATCAGCTTGCCGGTCACCTCGTACGGGACGCCGTGCTCGCGGCAGAACTCCACCAGCTCGGCGGCGCCCGCGACGGCGAAGCGGGCCTTGTACGAGCCGGGGCGGTAGTAGACGCCGCTGTGGATCACCCCGCTGTTGCGCCCGGTCTGGTGCGCCGCGAAGCCGGGTTCCTTCTCCAGTACGGCGAGCCGCAGGCCGGGCCGGGCCTTGGTCAGCGCGTGGGCGGTGGCCAGGCCGACGATCCCGCCGCCCACCACCACGACGTCGAACTCGCCTGCCACCTCGCGCTCCCGCCTGCCGCCCAAGCCCGCTGTCCGCCGCCGATGCTGCCACGGGGGCGGGCGGGGGTCGAGGGGGCCAGGAGGCGTTCGGTGCCGCGGCGCCGGCGTCGCCCGGCGCGTCGGTCGGCCCGTGAAGGCTCCGCCGCGCGGGCAGGGGCCGGCCGGGGTGGGCGGCGGTGTGTCGCCGCCGCCCCCCCCCGGACGGCGGA
>NZ_JBEPAK010000396.1:0-3995 GCF_040298565.1 Kitasatospora sp. NPDC001539
TGAGCGGGATCTGCAGCAGCACGATCAGCAGCCCGTTCAGGCTGATGACCAGGCCGTACTGGGAGGAGGTGATGCCCTGCTCGCCCATGTCCACCTCCTCGGACGCGCCCGACGGCGGCGGCACCTTCACCACGGACAACCTCACCGGCTCGCTCC
This sequence comes from Kitasatospora sp. NPDC001539, assembly GCF_040298565.1. Lineage (NCBI taxonomy): Bacteria > Bacillati > Actinomycetota > Actinomycetes > Kitasatosporales > Streptomycetaceae > Kitasatospora > Kitasatospora sp. NPDC001539. The sequence goes on from NZ_JBEPAK010000396.1 coordinate 157, forward strand.
AGGGCGCCTACTGGACGGCCCTGTGGGGCAGCGTCAAGCTCTCCCTGCTGACCGCGCTGATCGCCACCGTCGTCGGCCTGCCGCTGGCCCAGGCGGTGGCGACCTCCCGCTTCCGGCTCTTCCGCGAGGCCGTGATGTCCGCCTCCGGCGTGCTCGCCAACTTCGGCGGCGTGCCGCTGGCGTTCATGTTCGTGGCCACCCTCGGCAACTCCGGCGAGGTCACCAAGAAGCTCGGCCTCACCAAGCACGGCTGGAACCTCTACACCTTCTCCGGCCTGTCGGTGGTCTACCTGTACTTCCTGGTCCCGCTGATGGTCATCACCATCACCCCGGCCCTGGAGGGCCTCAGGGTCCAGTGGCGCGAGGCCGCGTACAACAACGGCGCCACCGCGCCGCAGTACTGGCGGCACGTGGCGCTGCCCGTGCTGCTGCCCTCGCTGCTCGGCGGCTTCGTGCTGCTGTTCGGCGCCTCCTTCGCCGCCTACGCCACCGCCGAGGCCATGGTGGGCAGTTCGGTGCCGCTGATCTCGATGCAGATCGGCGACGCGCTGTCCGGCAACGTCCTGGTCGGCCAGGGCAACCTCGCCCTCGCCCTCGGCCTCGACATGATCGTGGTCGCCTGCCTGGTGATGGCCCTGTACCTGCCCCTTCAGCGCCGGAGTGCCAAGTGGCTCGCCTGATCGATCGCATCCGTTTCGGCCGCGGCCTGATCCTGCTGGTCTGCGGGATCTACTTCGCGGTGCCGATGGCCGCCTCGCTGTGGTTCAGCGTCGACGACAACAAGGGCGGCACCACCTTCCGCGCCTACACCGAGCTGCTGAACGCCCCCGGCTTCACCGACAGCCTGGTCCTCAGCCTGGAACTGGCCGCCGTCACCGTCGCGGTGCTGCTGCTCCTGCTCGTCCCGGCGGTGCTCGCCGCCCGGCTCGGCGCGCCGAAGCTGCGCCCGGTGATCGAGATCATGTGCTCGATGCCGCTGGTCGTCCCGGTCGTCGCGCTCACCACCGGCATCATCGGCGTGCTGCGCTGGGGCCCGGACTACCTCCAGGACACCCCGCTGTTCCAGACCATCGTGGCGATCCAGGACCCGGACTTCCCGATCGTCCTGGTCATCGCCTACGTGCTGATGGCACTGCCGTTCGCCTACCGGGCGATCGACGCCGGCCTGCGCGGCGTCGACGTGGCCACCCTGGTCGAGGCCGCCCGCAACTGCGGGGCCGGCTGGCTGCGCGCCGTGTTCACCGTCGTCCTGCCCAACCTGCGCAGCTCGCTGCTGAACGCCGCCGTCCTCACCGTCGCCCTGGTGCTCGGCGAGTTCACCACCGCCTCCATCCTCGGCTTCGCGCCCTTCTCGGTGTGGATCAACTCCAACGGCAAGAGCGACGGCCAGATGTCCGTCGCGGTCTCGATGCTCAGCCTGCTGATCGTCTGGGTCGTCCTGCTGCTGATGTCCGCCGTCGGCCGGGGCCGCAAGGCCGCCCGGTCCTGACCGCCCCGGCCCGGCGACCCCGGGCCCCGGTCCCACCCCCTTTGCCTTCCAGGAGTCACCAGCCATGACCACGGCCACCGCCCCCGTCACCGGCGTCGCGCTCGCCCCGGGCAGCGCCACCGTCGAGTTCCGCTCGCTGCGCCGCTCCTTCGGCGCCACCACCGCCCTCGACGGCCTCGACCTGACCGTCCACCCCGGCGAACTCGTCGCCCTGCTCGGCCCGTCCGGCTGCGGCAAGACCACCGCGCTGCGCATCCTGGCCGGCTTCGAGCAGCACGACTCGGGCGAGGTGCTCGTCGACGGCCAGGACATCACCTCGATCCCCGCGCACAAGCGCGACGCGGGCATGGTGTTCCAGTCGTACAGCCTCTTCCCGCACCTGACCGCGCTCGACAACATCGCCTTCGGGCTGCGGATGCGCGGCACCGGCAAGGCCGAACGCCGCAAGCGCGCCGAGGAGCTGCTCGAGCTCGTCGGCCTGCCGCACCGCGCCGGCCACTACCCGCACCAGATGTCCGGCGGCCAGCAGCAGCGCATCGCGCTGGCCCGCGCGCTCGCCCTCCAGCCGCGCGTGCTGCTGCTGGACGAGCCGCTGTCCGCCCTGGACGCCAAGGTCCGCCTCCAGCTGCGCGAGGAGATCCGGCGCCTCCAGCAGGAGCTGGGCATCACCACCCTGTTCGTCACCCACGACCAGGAGGAGGCGCTGTCGATGGCCGACCGGGTCGCCGTGCTGCGGGCCGGGCGGCTGGAGCAGTGCGCCACCCCGGCCGAGCTGTACGGCCGGCCGGCCACCGCCTTCGTCGCCGAGTTCGTCGGCACCATGAGCCGCATCCCGTGCACCCGCACCGCGGACGGCGTCGAGGTGCTCGGCCGCCGGCACGCCGTGGACGGCACCGTCCCCGCCGACGGCGACCTCCAGGTGCTGGTCCGCCCGGAGAACGTCACCCTCGCGCCGTCCGAGGACGGCCCGGCGCTGGTGATCACCGCCTCCTTCCTCGGCGCCGTCACCCGGCTCACCGTCCGCCTGGACGACGGCACCGAGGTCAAGGCCGACCTGCCCACCGAGGCCGCCGCCGCCCTGCCGGCCGGCTCCCGCGCCGACCTCACCCTGCCGGACCGCCCGGTCCTGGTGGACCGCCGCACCGCCTGAGGGCGGGCTGCCGGAGAATCCATCGCGGGGGCCCGTGCACCGAGGGCCGCGCCCTGCCACGTCCCGCCCCCGCGCCGTCCGAGGAACCACCGAAGGTACCGCCATGCCTGAATCCGTGTCCGCACTCCCCTCCGCCGTCCTCTTCGACATGGACGGCACCCTGGTCGACACCGAGCAACTCTGGTGGCAGGCCGCCGCCGAGCTCGCCGAGGAGCTGGACCACCCGCTCACCGACCGGGACGCCCCCGAGGTCCTCGGCCAGGCCGTCGAGCACACCGCCGCCCATCTGCACCGGGTCAGCGGCACCACCTGCACCGAGGCCGAACTCGCCGCCCGGCTGGGCGAGTCCTTCGCCGGCAAGGTCGCCGCCGAGACGGTGCCGCGCCCCGGCGCGCTCGCTCTGCTGGCCTCGCTGCGCGAGGCGCGGGTGCCCACCGCCCTGGTCTCCGCCTCCCCGCGCCGGGTGGTCGACCTCGTGCTCTCGGCGATCGGCCGCGACTGGTTCGAGGTCACCCTCGCCGCCGAGGACACCCCGCGCACCAAGCCCGCACCCGACCCGTACCTGGCCGCCGCCGACCGGCTCGGCCTGGACCCCGCCGCCTGCGTCGCCGTCGAGGACACCCCGACCGGCGTCGCCTCCGCCACCGCGGCCGGCTGCGCCGTCCTCGCCGTGCCGTCCACCGCCGTCCCGATGCCCGACGGCGAGCGGATCACCCTGCTCACCAGCCTGGAACAGGCCGATCTCGCGCTGCTCGGGAAGCTCTGCGCCGCGCCGGCGGTTTGACAGCGACATGTCCTACGTCCTGCTCGCCCTCGCCATCATCAGCGAGGTGTGCGCCACCAGCTGCCTCAAGCTCACCGAGGGGTTCACCCGCCTCTGGCCCAGCGTCGGGGTCGGCATCGGCTACGCGCTCTCCTTCTTCCTGCTGGGCCGCGCCCTCAAGCACATCCCGGTCTCGGTCGCCTACGCGGTCTGGTCGGGCGCCGGGACGGCGGCGGTCGCCGGCATCGGCGTGGTCGCCTTCGGTGAGTCGCTGGGCCGGCTCCAGTGGCTCGGGCTCGCCCTGGTGATCGTCGGCGTGGTCGTCCTCAACCTCAAGGGAACCCACTGACGATTCGTCAGTTCATGCACCGGCAGGCCGGAGTGGGAGGTGGTGGAGAACCACAGGAAAACACCGCCCGGGGGGAGGCCCGGTGGGC
>NZ_JBEPAK010000397.1:0-3974 GCF_040298565.1 Kitasatospora sp. NPDC001539
GGGGGACAGCGCGTGGCGACCCGCGCGGCGGTCGGCCGGGTCCTGGACCCGGCCGACCAGCCCGGCCGCGACCAGCGGGGCGACCTGGCGGGTCACCGTGGAGGAGTCCACGCCGAGCGCCTCGGCCAGCGCCTTGACGTTCGCCGGTCCGTGCCGGTCCAGGCGGTCGAGCAGCAGGTAGGCGGCCCGGTCCAGCGCCCCGACGCCGCCGCCGGAGGTCCGGACCTGTTCCATCCGGCGGGCGAACACCGCCAGCTGGTACTGGAGTTGGGTGTGCACGGGCTCGATTCGGTCGGTGGCCTGGGGCGAGGTCGTCGTCATCGCGGCTCACGATCGTCGTGCGGTGAGAGAGGCTCAGAGGCAGCAGCGTACGCGGGCCGGGCGGGCCCGGGAACAGCCCCGGCGTCCCCGGTCGGGGGCGCCGCCGGCCGTAGGCTGGCGCCATGCACAACTGGCCGCTCACCCTCGACGACGTCCGCGGGGCCCAGAAGATGCTCGCCGGGGTCGCCCGGGTGACCCCGATGGAGAGCAGCCGGCACCTGTCCGGGCTGGTCGGTTCGCCGGTCCACCTGAAGTGCGAGAACCTGCAGCGCACCGGCTCGTTCAAGCTGCGCGGGGCGTACGTGCGGATCGCGGGACTCTCGCCGGTGCAACGGGCCGGCGGGGTGGTGGCCGCGAGCGCCGGCAACCACGCCCAGGGCGTGGCCCTGGCGGCCTCGCTGCTGGGGGTGCACTCGACGGTCTTCATGCCGGTCGCGGCGCCGCTGCCGAAGGTCGCGGCCACCCGCGAGTACGGCGCCGAGGTCCGGTTGCACGGCGCCACCGTGGACGAGGCGCTGCAGGCCGCGCAGCGGTACTCGGAGGCGACCGGAGCGGTGTTCCTCCACCCCTTCGACCACTGGGACGTCGTCACCGGACAGGCGACCGTCGGGCTGGAGATCCTGGAGCAGTGCCCCGAGGTGCGCACCATCCTGGTCGGGGTGGGCGGCGGCGGACTGCTGGCCGGGATCGCGGCGGCGGTCAAACCGCTGCGGCCGGACGTCCGGGTGGTGGGGGTGCAGGCGGCGGCCGCGGCCGCGTACCCGCCGTCGCTCGCGGCCGGGCGGCCGGTGTCGCTGGAGCGCTACGCCACCATGGCCGACGGGATCATGGTCGGACGCCCGGGGGACATCCCCTTCGAGGTGGTCAACACGCTGGCGGACGGCATCCGCACCGTCTCCGAGGACGCGCTGTCACGGGCCCTGCTGCTCGGCCTGGAGCGGTTGAAGCTGGTCGTCGAGCCGGCCGGAGCCGCGCCGATCGCGGCGCTGCTGGAACGGCCTGACTCCTTCGAGGGCCCGGTGGTGGCCGTGCTGTCCGGCGGCAACATTGACCCCCAGCTGATGCAGCGGGTGCTGCGGCACGGGCTGGCGGCGGCCGGGCGGTACCTGTCGCTGCGGGTGCGCCTGGCGGACAAGCCGGGTTCGCTGGCGGACCTGCTGGGCGTGCTGACCAGGGTGGACGCCAACGTGCTGGACGTCGCGCACGTGCGGACCGACCCGAAACTCGGGCTGACCGAGGTGGAGGTGGACCTGCACCTGGAGACGAAGGGGCCGGAGCACTGCGCGCTGGTGCTCGGCGAGCTCCGGGACGCGGGGTACGTCGTCTCCGGCTGAGGGCGCCGGGATCGGGCTGGGCGTGCGGGGATCGGGCTGGGCGTGCGGGGGATCGGGCTGGGCGTGCCGGATCCGCGGCGGCGGGCGCCGGCCGCGGCGGGTTCGCCGGAGAGGCCGCCCGGACGGTCCCGTCGGGAGGGGCCGGTCGTGAAAATCCGCTTGACGCGATGTATCGCGAGTTGCCAAGCTCGCTCGCGATACATCGCGTCCCGCGTCCGCGGTCGCGAACCGAGTCGCCCGCATGCCCGAAATCCGGGCAGAGTGGGACAGAGTGCCCGAATCGTCCGAGGAGATGAGGCAGGCCATGGCGCCAGCCATCCAAGCCGAGAACCTGGTGAAGACCTTCGGTGACGTGCGAGCCCTGGACGGCGTCAGCCTCGACGTCCCCGAGGGGACGGTGCTCGGGCTGCTGGGCCCGAACGGCGCCGGCAAGACCACCACCGTGCGCGTCCTCACCACCCTGCTCCGCCCCGACTCCGGCCGCGCGGTGGTGGCCGGCGTCGACGTGCTCGAGCACCCGAACCGGGTCCGCAGCCTGATCGGGCTGTCCGGCCAGTACGCGGCGGTCGACGAGTACCTGACCGGCTTCGAGAACCTCACCATGGTCGGCGAGCTCTACCAGATGAGCACCCGCGCGGCGAAGGCCCGCGCGCTGGAGCTGCTGGAGTGGTTCAACCTGACCGAGGCCAAGGACCGCACCGCCAAGACGTACTCCGGCGGTATGCGCCGCCGGCTCGACCTCGCGGCGGCGCTGGTGGTCCGGCCGCCGGTGATGTTCCTCGACGAGCCCACCACCGGCCTCGACCCGCGCAACCGGCTCGCCCTCTGGGAGGTCATCGAGACGCTGGTCGAGCAGGGCACCACGCTGCTGCTCACCACCCAGTACCTGGAGGAGGCCGACCGCCTCGCCCACGACATCGCGGTGGTGGACCACGGGCGGGTGATCGCCCGCGGGACCGCCGACCAGCTCAAGGCCCAGATCGGCGGGGAGCGGATCGAGGTCGTGGTGCACGACCCGGGCCTGGTCGCGGACGCCGTCGCCGCGCTGTCCGGCTACGCCCTCGGCGAGCCCGCGGTGGAGCGGAACACCCGCAGGATCACCGTGCCGGTCAGCGGCGGCGCCCGGGTGCTCGCCGACGCCATCCGCGAACTGGACGGCCGCGGCATCGAGATCGACGACATCGGACTGCGCCGGCCCACCCTGGACGACGTGTTCCTCACCCTCACCGGCCACGCCGCGGAGACGGCCGAGGAGGACGGCGGCGAACACCCCAAGGGGCGCGGTCGGGGCGGCCGGGGTCGCGGCAGGGGCGCGCGCGGCACGGACGGCACCGACGGCGGCGGCCCCGAGCAGCAGCAGGCCGTCACGGCCGGAACGGAGCGCTGAGATGAGCACCACCACCGAGCACGCCATCGGCGCGGCGGTGCCCGCCCAGCGCCGGGGTCTGAACGCCACTCTGCACGACTCCTGGGTGGTCGCCAAGCGGAACCTGCGCCGGATGTCCCGGATCCCCGAGATCGTGGTCTTCGGGCTCATGCAGCCGGTCATGTTCGTGCTGCTGTTCTCGTACGTCATGGGCGGGGCGATCAGGATCCCCGGGACGAACTCCAGCTCCCACACGTACATCCAGTTCCTGATGGCCGGCATCTTCGCCCAGACCGTCACCTTCGCGGTGGCCGGCGCCTCGGCCGGCATCGCGGAGGACATGACCAAGGGGCTGGTGGACCGCTTCCGCTCGCTGCCGATGACCCGCTCCGCGGTGCTGGTCGGCCGCACCCTCGCGGACCTGTTCCAGACGGCGTTCACCGTGGTCGTGCTGGCGCTGGTCGCGCTGCTGGTCGGCTGGCGGATCCACGACGGGGTGCTCAAGGCGCTCGCCGCGTTCGGCCTGCTGCTGCTGCTCGGCTACGCCTTCTCCTGGATCGGCGCGCTGATCGGCCTGTCGGTGCGCAGTCCCGAGGCGGCCACCTCGGCCGGGCTGATCTGGCTGTTCCCGCTGACCTTCGTGTCCAACGCGTTCGTGCCGGTCAGCTCGATGCCGGGCTGGCTCCAGGACGTCGCGTACTGGAACCCGTTCAGCGCCACCGTGCAGGCCTGCCGGAACCTCTTCGGCAACCAGGTCGGGCCGGTGCCCGACGCCTGGCCGATGCAGCACGCCGCGCTGGTCTCGGTGCTGTGGTCGCTGGTGATCACGGCGGTGTTCTCCTGGCTGTCGGTGCGCAAGTACCGCTCCGCCGTGGGCTGAGCCGCCGAGCCGCTCGCACCACCGGGTGCGGAACGCCCGAGGGCGGCCGCCGGGTCCGTGGACTCGTCGGCCG
>NZ_JBEPAK010000398.1:0-3967 GCF_040298565.1 Kitasatospora sp. NPDC001539
GGCACGGGCGGGGCGCGTACGGGGCTTACGGGCGCCCCGCCGGCCGGCTCGCCCAACCTTCCTCCCGTCCGGCTCGCCCAGCCGTCCCTCCCGGCCGGAGCCGGGGGTCCTGCGGACGCCTGCACCACGGCTGGCAGGATGGAGGGATGCAGCTCACCGGACTCCACGTCTATCCCGTCAAGTCGATGTACCGCCTGAGCCCGGACACCGCCGCGGTCCAGCCCTGGGGACTGGCCGGGGACCGCCGCTGGATGCTCGCCGACGCCACCGGACGCTTCGTCAGCCAGCGCGAGAACGCCGCCCTCGGCCAGATCCGGGTCGGCCTGCTGCCCGGTGGTGCGCTGTCGCTGACCGCCCCCGACGGCTCCCGGATCGAGGTCACCGCCCCCTCCGTCGCGTCCGGCGACCCGCTCGCCGAGGTCGAGGTCTGGGGCACCCGCTTCCGCGCCGCCGAGGCCGCCAAGGACGCCCACGAGTGGATCGCCGAGCGCCTCGGCGACTACCGGCTGGTGCACCTGGACGACCCGCGCGTCGCCCGGCCCGTCGACCCCGAGTACGCCGGGCCCGGCGACACCGTCTCGATGGCCGACGGCTTCCCGCTGCTGCTCACCACCACCGCCTCGCTGGACCGGCTCAACGAACTGATCGCCGCCGAGCACCCGGACGGCCACGAGACCCTGCCGATGGAACGCTTCCGGCCCAACGTGGTGGTCAGCGGCACCGAGGCCTGGGCGGAGGACGGCTGGCGCCGGATCCGGATCGGTTCGCTCACCTTCAAGGTGGTCAAGCCGTGCGGACGTTGCGTGGTGACCACCACCGACCAGGAGAGCGGCGAGCGGCGCGGCCCCGAGCCGCTGCGCACCCTGGCCCGGCACCACCGGCTGCTGCGCAAGGCCGCGTTCGGGCAGAACCTGATCCCCGAACGGCCGGACGGCGTCGACGGCGACGAACTCGGCACGCTGCGGCTCGGCGACGACGTCGAGGTGTTGGAGGACGGGGCGCACTGGCCGGCCGACGGGCGCTGAGCGCCCGTCCGCGCCCCGGCGGGGCGGCCGCTGCCGGCCCGTCCGGTGGCGCTCCGCCGCGCGGTGAGGCCCCCGGCGCACGGCCCGCGTCCCGGGCACGGCCTGCGTCCGGGGCGCGGCCCGCGTCCGGGGCGCCGGTACGGAACCCCGGCTGTGCGCGCTCGTTGAACAAGTGGTCGGAACCTGTGGCCGCGTTGAGCGCTGCCGGTGTCCGCGCGGCCGAGGGCGGTCGGAGCACCCGTACGGGCGCGCTACGGTGGGGCGGACGGCCCGCGCACCCCGCGCCCACGGCCCGTTGATCGCCGGCACGACGAAGGTGGGGGCAGACAGACCGTCATGGCTGAGCACAGGGTCCGGGTCACCCAGGACAGCGCATCCCGCTGGCGTCGCCGCGCGGGCGACTACGACACGCTCGCCGAAGCCCTGGCCGCCGCCGAACCCGGCGACACCGTGGCCGTCCGCCCGGGGACCTTCCGGGAGAACGTCCTGCTGGACAAGCCGGTGACGATCGTCCCGGCCATGGGCCCGGGCACCGTCCGGATCGAGCCGCCCTCCGGCGTGGCGCTCACCGTCACCGCCGCCGCGACCGTGCGCGACCTGGTGATCGAGGGCGGCGACAGCTCCGCGCCGGCCGTCCTGATCACCGGCCCGGAGGCGACCCCCTCGCTCAGCGGGTGCCGGGTCGAGACGCGCTCCGCCACCGGCGTCGAGGTCACCGGCGGCGCCCGGCCGACCCTGCGCGGCTGCATGGTCGCCAACCCTGGCGGGCTCGGGCTGCGGCTGCGCGGCGAGGGCACCGCCGCCGCCTTCGAGGACTGCGAGGTCGCCGCCGCCGGCCAGGCCGGGCTCGCCGTCCTCGGCGGCGCGACCGCCGCCCTCGACCGCTGCCGCGTCCACCACGCCTCCGGCGCCGGGGTGCTGCTCTCCGACCCGGGCAGCGCCGCCGAACTGACCGGCTGCGAGATCTACGAGATCCGCGGCAGCGGCGTGCAGGCCGAGGCCCAGGCGGGCGGACGGCTGGTCGACTGCGAGATCCACCGGGTCACCGGCAACGGCCTGACCCTGGACGGCGAGGCCGAACTCGTGCTCACCGGCTGCCGGGTGCACGACCTGCCCGAGAACGGCGCCGATCTGCGCGGGCGTTCCCGGCTCAGCCTCACCCACTGCACCGTGCGGGACTTCGGGCGCGGGGCGCTGTCCGTCTGGGACCAGGGCACCGAGGCCGTCGCCGACGCCTGCCAACTGCACGGCTCCACCGGCGAGTACCCGGCCCTGTGGGTCAGCGACGGTGCCCGGCTCACCCTCACCGACTGCTCGCTGCACGACCTGCCCGACGCGCTGTTCGTCCTCGACCGGGACTCCGCGGCCGTCGCCGAGGGCTGCTCGTTCAGCCGGATCCGCAGCTCGGCGGTCTCGGTCAGCGGCGGCGCCACGGTCGCGCTGGCCGGGTGCCGCGTCCAGGAGGCCGGCACCGGGCTGTGGTTCCGCGACCACGGCAGCGGCGGTCTGCTCACCGGCTGCGAGATCTCGGACGTGGCCACCGGAGTGATCGTCACCAAGGGCGCGGACCCGGTGCTGCGCGACTGCACCGTGCGGGCCAGCACCGACGCCGGGGTGTACGTCTCGGCGCAGGGCCGCGGCACCTTCGAGGACTGCCGGGTCTCGCACGGCAAGGGTTTCGGGTTCCACATCATCGACGGGTGCCGTACCCAGCTGACCCGGTGCCGGGCCGAGCAGAACGAGCGGGCCGGGTTCGAGTTCTCCGAGCCGGGGCCGGTCACCGAGGGGTGCGTCTCGGACGACGTCGGGCCGGCCGCCCCGGCCGGCGGCGCCCGTTCGACCCGCTCGACCGGCACGGCGGGGGCGGTCGGCTCGGTCGGCTCGGCTGCCGAGGTGCCGTCCCCCAGGGCGGCCCAGCCGGTCTCCGCAGCGCCGGTGGCGGTGGACCGGGCGAGCGCACCGGCCGCCCCCTCGGCCGGCTCCCCGATCGCGCCGATCCCGGACTGCCGGCCGGCCGACGAGGCGCTCGCCGAACTGGACTCACTGGTCGGGCTGGCGACGGTGAAGCAGGAGGTCCGCACGCTGATCGACCTGATCTCGGTCGGCCGACGCCGCCGCCAGGCCGGGCTGAAGGCGCCCTCGCTGCGCCGGCACCTGGTCTTCACCGGCGCCCCCGGGACCGGCAAGACCACCGTCGCCCGCCTCTACGGCGAGATCCTCGCCTCGCTCGGTGTGCTCCAGCGCGGCCACCTGGTCGAGGTGGCCCGGGTCGACCTGGTCGGCGAGCACATCGGCTCCACCGCGATCCGCACCGCCGCCGCCTTCGACCGGGCGCGCGGCGGCGTCCTGTTCATCGACGAGGCGTACACGCTGGCCCCCGAGGACGGCGCGCGGGACTTCGGACGCGAGGCGATCGACACCCTGGTCAAGCTGATGGAGGACCACCGGGACGAGGTGGTCGTCATCGTGGCAGGCTACACGGCCGAGATGGAGCGCTTCCTCTCCGCCAACCCGGGGGTGTCATCGCGGTTCTCACGCACCATCACCTTCCCCGACTACACGGCGGACGAGCTGCTGGAGATCGCCCGCTCCCAGTGCGAGGAGCACGAGTACGCCCTTTCCGAGGCCGCCGAGGGCGCGCTGCTGGAGCACTTCGGGCGCCTGGAGCGCGGCCCGAACTTCGGCAACGGACGCACGGCGCGGCAGATCTTCGAAACGATGGTCGAGCGCCATGCGGTCCGGGTCGCGGCCCTCGCCGACCCGTCCACGGAGGAACTCCAGCTCCTCGTCCCGGCCGATCTGCCGACGGTGCCCCTGCCGTAGCGGGCGGCGCCGCTCGGGCGGCCGGGAGCGGCACCGCGCCGGATGACGGGCGACCAGAACCCGAGGGCTGCCGGCAGGCCACAGGCGCCGGACGGCGGCCGACGGACGGTGGAGTCCGC
>NZ_JBEPAK010000399.1:0-3940 GCF_040298565.1 Kitasatospora sp. NPDC001539
GCGGCGTCGACGAGTTTGCGCACGAGGGCCGGGTCGGGGTCGCGGAGCAGGTCGGGGCGGTGGGCGCCGCAGCGGTGGTGGGAGATGAAGGGGCCTTCGAAGTGGATGCCGGCCAGGATGCCGTCCTCCACGAGTTCGGACAGGACGTGGGCCTGGCGGGCGAGTTCGTCGATCTCGCCGGTGACGGTGGAGGCGACGGTGGTGGTGGTGCCGTGGGCGAGGTGGGTGCGGGCGGCGAGCAGGGCCTCCTCGGCGATGCCGGAGGCGTAGGAGGCTCCGCCGCCGCCGTGGACGTGCAGGTCGACGAAGCCGGGCACGACGGTGCAGCCGGTCAGGTCGAGGTCCCCGGGCTCGGCCGCGCTCTCGGTGCTGCCGGTGCCGTCGGTGCCGCCCGTGACGGAGGCGATGCGCTCGCCCTCGACGGTGAGGCGGCCGCCCTCGACGACGCCGCCGGGCAGGACGATCCGGGCGCCGGCCAGGGCGGTACGGTCACGGTCCGCGGTGGTCACGCGGTCACCTCCATGGAGAGCAGATCCCAGGCGAGCAGGCCCGCGCCCAGGGACGCGGCGGTGTCTTTGAGCATGGCGGGAACGACCTTCGGGGGCATCTGGAAGGTCAGGCGCCCGGTGACCGCGGTGCGCAGCGGGGTCAGCAGGGTGTCGCCGGCCTCGGCCAGCCCCCCGCCGACGATCACCGTGGACGGGTCGAGCAGGCTCTGGGCGAGCACGATGCCGTCGGCCAGGGCGTCGACGGCGCGCTGCCAGACGGCGAGCGCGCGCTCGTCCCCGGCGTCCACCGCGGCGGCGCAGGACGCCGCGTCGGCGGCGGGGTCGCCGCTGGCCTCGGCCCAGGCGCGGGAGACGGCGGAGGCGGAGGCCAGCGTCTCCAGGCAGCCGCGGGCGCCGCAGCCGCACGGCGGCCCGTCCGGGCGGACGACCACGTGGCCGATCTCGCCGCCGTAGCCGTGGGCGCCGGCCTCGATCCGGCCGTCGATGCCGATGGCTCCGGCGATGCCGGTGCCCAGGGCGACGAACAGGAAGCGGTCCACGCCGCGGCCGGCCCCGAGCCGGCCCTCGGCCAGGCCGCCGGAACGCACGTCGTGGCCGAGGGCCACCGGCACCGCGGGGCTGCCGGGGGCGGCCAGGCGCTCGCCGAGCAGCCGGCGCAGCGGGAGGTCGCGCCAGCCGAGGTTGGCGGAGAAGACCGCGATGCCGTTCTCCTCGTCGATCGTGCCGGGGACGGCGACGCCGGCCGCGAGCGGGGCGGCGCCGAAGCGGCTGCGGCCTTCGTCCGCCAGATCGGCGGCGAAGTCGAGGATGGCGGCGACGACGGCCTCGGTACCGCGCTCCCGCCCGGTCGGTCGGCGTGCTTCGAACAGCACGGAGCCGTCCTGGGCGAGCAGCGCGGCCTTCATGCCGGTGCCGCCTACATCGAGTGCGATGACGTGCTTCACGGGGGACAGTTTCCCTTGGCTCGGTCGAAGAGGTCTAGTCCAGTTGCCGGATTGGTCTGGTCCACACTGGGTGAGCTTGGTCTCGGGCGGGGGTGGGGGCGGGGGCGGGGGTCCGGTTCGGGCGAGGGCGAGGGCGGGGGCTCACGGGCCGGAACGGGGCGTCCGGTCGTCGGTGTTGCGCATCGTGTTGCGCATCGTGCAACGGAACGGGGCACTTCGGTAACTACTCGGCGGGTGGGGCCGAATGGTGTGGACCAGTGGACCGCGGGTTTGGCAGTGTGGCGCCTCCCCCCTGCCGGATTCCCTCATCCGGCCGCAGTTGATCCCCTGAAGGCGGTACCCGCGTTGAACAGGCGCGTCCACGTTTCCACCCGTGTGCTCGGCAGTGCGATGGCCGGAGCGCTGGTGCTCACCGCGGTGAGCGCGTGCAGCGGACAGGGCGGCGGGCCGGTCACGCTCAAGCTGGTGGCCGCGGACTACGGGGAGAACGCCGAGACCAGCTCCAAGCACTACTGGGACGACGTCTCCAAGGCCTTCGAGGCCGCCAACCCGGGCATCAAGGTCCAGGTCGAGGTCGACAGCTGGACGGACATCGGCAAGAAGGTCGACGACATGATCGCGGCCGGGAAGTCCCCCGACCTGCTGCAGAGCGGCGGGTTCGCCGACCAGGTCGCGGCCGGCCGGCTGTACCCGGCCGCGGACGTGCTCTCGATGGACACCCAGGCGAAGTTCATGGACAACTTCGCCCACGCCGGGCAGGTGCTCGGGACCCAGTACGGCATCCCGTTCGTGTCCTCGTCGCGGGTGCTGTTCTACAACAAGGCGATCTTCAAGCAGGCCGGGGTCGCCCAGCCGCCGACGACCTGGAACGAGCTGCGGGCCGCGGCCGAGAAGATCAAGGCCAAGGTGCCGGGGGTGACCCCGTACGGGCTTCCGCTGGGGCCGGAGGAGGCGCCGGCCGAGTCGATGCTGTGGACGCTGAGCGGCGGCGGAAGCATCTCCGACGACGTCGGCAACTACACCATCGACAGCGACCAGAACCAGGCCACCTTCAACTGGCTGAAGAACAACCTGGTGAGCACCGGGCTGACGTATCCGGACCCGGGCCGGATGAACCGCACGCCGGTGTTCCAGGACTTCGCGGCGGGCAAGGTCGCGATGCTGAACGGGCACCCGACGCTGCTGCGGATGGCGTCCGCCGGGAAGATCGACTTCGGTACGGCGCCCATCCCGAAGAAGGACGGCGTCGGCCGGACCGGGAGCCTCGGGGTCGCGGACTGGATGATGGCGTTCAAGGCCAACGGGCACAAGAACGAGATCAAGAAGTTCCTGTCCTTCGTCTACTCGCGGGACAACCAGCTGAAGTTCGACGAGCAGTACAACCTGCTGCCGGTGACCCAGGACGCCTTCACCCAGATGTCGTCGGACCCGAAGCACGAGGACCTCAAGCAGTTCGCGGTCGGGCTGGCCAACGCGAGCTTCTACCCGTTCGGGGACCCGGCCTGGGGCGAGGTCAGCAACCGGATCAAGGCGGGGATCGGGCAGGCGGTGACGGGGGACCCGAAGCAGGTGCTCGGCGGGCTGCAGGACGCGGCGGTGAAGGAGGCGGCCCGGGTCCGCAAGCAGTAGGACCCGGGCGCCGGCTTCCGGTCGGTGGCGTCGCGGCCCCGATCCGGGGGGCCCGGTCGGTGGCGGGGCGCGCCGGTCGGGGGCCCGCGATCAGTGGGGGAGCGTGATCGCGTAGGCCTTGCGGAGGGTCTCGTGGACGGTCCAGGTGGTGCGGTCGCCCTCGCGCAGGACCGCGCAGTCGCCGGGGCCGACGGTGAGGGTCGGGCCGCCCTCGATCTCGATGGTGGCCCGGCCGCTGAGCACCACGAACATCTCGTCGGCCTCGACGTCGGTGACCACGCCCGGGGTGATCTGCCAGATGCCGCGCAGCTGGCGGCCGTCGGGGGACTCGGCGAGGACCTTCCCGGTGACCTCGGGGGTGCCGGAGACGATCTGGGACGGGTCCAGGGGCTCGGGGGCGAGCTCGGCGGTGGGGATGTGCAGGGCGAAGCTGATCATGGGTCGACGGTAGCCGCGCGGTGGGGGTGCGTGCGTCCCGCAGAGTGTGTCGGTGTTCGGCGCGAGAATGACACTCCGTAGTGACGGACGGAGGTGTTCTCGGTGGGTGAGCTGACCGGGCGGGAGCGGGCGGTGCTGGCGCTGGAGGGGCGGCAGTGGCGGACGGCGGGGGCCAAGGAGCGGGCGATCCGGGAGGAGCTGGGGATCTCGCCCACGCGCTACTACCAGGTGCTGAACGGGCTGCTGGACCGGGAGGAGGCGTTGGCGGCTGCTCCGGTGCTGGTGAACCGCTTGCGGCGGGTGAGGGAGGCCCGCCGGGCGGCTCGTTGACCGCCGGCAGGGGTGCCGGCGGGGTGCTCTTCCCGGGCGCGCGGGCTCCGGCCCGCGCGCCGGGGGGTGGGGGGGGGGGGGTGGGGGGTT
>NZ_JBEPAK010000400.1:0-3922 GCF_040298565.1 Kitasatospora sp. NPDC001539
GGTACTAAACCGCGCGGAAAGCGCCCGGGGGGGGGCCCCCTGTTGTACCCCCCACTCTGGGGGGCTGGGACCGGTTTGCCGGCCCCCCGGCCCCCGCCCGCGGGGCCCCGGGGCGCGCCCGCGGTCAGCCCTCGAAGCGGTATCCCATGCCCGGTTCGGTGATGAAGTGGCGCGGGTGCGAGGGGTCCCGCTCGAGCTTCCGGCGCAGCTGGGCGAGGTAGACCCGCAGGTAGTTGGTCTCGGTGCGGTACGCCGGGCCCCACACCTCCTGGAGCAGCTGGGTCTGGCTGACCAGTCGGCCGGCGTTGCGGACCAGCACCTCCAGCAGGTGCCATTCGGTGGGCGTGAGGCGTACGTCGGTGCCGTCCCGGTTGACCTTCTTGGCGGCGAGGTCGACGGTGAAGCTCTCGGTGACGACCAGCGAGTCGTCCTCGCCCGCCACCGGCTCGGCCCGGCGCACGGCGGCGCGCATCCGGGCGAGCAGCTCGTCCATGCCGAACGGCTTGGTGACGTAGTCGTCGGCGCCGGCGTCCAGGGCCTCGACCTTCTCGTCGGAGGCGTGCCGGGCCGACAGCACGATGATCGGCACCCGGGTCCAGCCGCGCAGACCGCGGATCACCTCGACGCCGTCCATGTCGGGCAGGCCCAGGTCCAAGACGACCACGTCCGGGTGGCGGGCGGCGGCCAGCTCCAGCGCGCTCGCGCCGTCGTGGGCCGCGTCGACCTCGTACTTGCGGGCCTTGAGGTTGATCACCAGCGCGCGGACGATCTGCGGTTCGTCGTCCACGACGAGGACCCGGGTCATGTGCGGGCTCCGCCTTTCAGGGCTGTCGGACTATCAGGGCTGTCGGATCTTTCGGACTGTTCGGCTCGGCCGGAGCCGCGACCCGCGGTGCCGGGCCAGCCAGGGCACGGACCGTGCGCCACCAGGGCACGGACCGTGCGCCGCGGGGACGAGGGGCGGGTGGTGCGCCGCGGAGGCGAAGGGCAGGTGGTGCGCCGCGGCGCCTCATGTGATCAGCTGCGACAGCGGGCCGTCGCCGTCCCCGATCGGCTCCTCCGGTTCGGGCGGCCGTTCGACGGCGGGCAGGCTGACGACCATCGTGAGACCGCCACCGGGGGTGTCCTCGGCGGTGACGGTGCCGTCCATCGCCTCGACGAAGCCGCGTGCCACCGCCAGTCCCAGGCCCACGCCGGCGCCGCGCGGCGCGTCCCCGTACCGCTGGAACGGCGCGAAGATCCGCTCCTTGGCGTCCTCGGGCACCCCCGGCCCGCGGTCCACGATCCGCAGCTCGACCCGGCCCGGCCCGCCCGGCTGCTCCAACGCGTCCGCCTTGACCAGTACCTTGACGCCGTCCGGGCTGTACTTGACGGCGTTCTCGACCAGGTTGGCCAGCGCGCGCTCCAGCAGCCCGCCGTCGGCCCGGACCATCGGCAGGGTCTCCGGGACCTCCAGCCGGACGGACTCCGGGGCCACTCCGCCCAGCGCCCACGGCACGACCTCGTCCAGGTCGGTCTCCTGGATCAGCGGGGTGACGGTGCCGGTCTGCAGCCGGCTCATGTCCAGCAGGTTGTTGATCAGGTGGTCCAGCCGGTCGGCCCCCGCCTCGATGCCGGCCAGCAGCTCGGCCTCGTCCTCCGGGTCCCACTCCACGTCGGCCGAGCGCAGCGAGGTCACCGAGGCCTTGATGCCGGCCAGCGGGGTGCGCAGGTCGTGCGAGACGGCGGCCAGCAGGGCGGTGCGGATCCGGTTGCCCTCGGCCTCCCGGCGGGCCGCGGCGGCCTCCCGGGCCAGCCGGCGGCGCTCCAGCACGACCGCGGCCTGGGCGGCGAAGGCACCCAGCAGCCGCCGGTCCTCCCCGGGCAGCACCCGGCCGCGCAGCACCAGGGCCAGGCTCTCCCCGACCGGCACGTCCACGTCGGCCTCCTCGGGCCGCTGCGGCGGGTGCGGGCCGGCGGTGGCGACCGGCGTCCAGGCGGCCATCCGCTCCGGGCGCTCCAGCAGCGCGGCGCTCTCCTGCCCGAACGTCTCCCGCGCCTGCTCCATCAGCGCCGTCAGCACCCCGTCCCCGTTCGGCGCACCGCGCAGGACCGTGCCGGCCAGCGCGCTGATCGTCTGCGCCTCGGCCTGGGCGCGGGCCGCCTGGTGGGTGCGGCGGGCCGCCAGGTCCACCACGGAGGCGACCGAGCAGCCGACGACGGTGAATATCGCCACCGCCATGATGTTCTGCGGCTCGTTGATGGTGAAGGTGTGCAGCGGCGGGGTGAAGTAGTAGTTCAGCACCGAGGAGCCGACCAGCGCCGATCCGATCGACGGCAGCAGCCCGCCGACCAGCGCCGCGCAGACCGTCAGCGACAGGAACAGCAGCATGTCCGTGGACAGGCCCAGCCCGCCGACCGCGGTCAGCACGAGCGCCAGCACCGGCGGACCGGCCAGCCCGATCAGCCAGCCCGCGATCGTCCTGGTGCGGCCCAGGTCGGTGATCCGGCGGACGGGCACCGGGCCGCGCCGCCCGTGCCCGGCGTGCTCGTGGGTGACCATGTGGACGTCGATGTCCCCGGCCTTCTGGGTGACCGTGGTGCCGACGCCCGGCCCGTACAGGAACTGCCAGCCGGGCCTGCGGCTCGTGCCCAGCACGATCTGGGTCGCGTTCACGCCGCGGGCGAAGTCCAGCAGTCCGGCCGCGGGATCGTCCCCCAGGACGTTGTGGAAGGAGCCGCCGAGGCTCTCCACCAGCGCGCGCTGCTCGATCAGCGTCTGGGGCGAGCCCGAGCCCGCCAGGCCGTCCGAGCGGGAGATGTGGACCGCGAGCAGTTCACCGCCGGAGACGCGGGCCGCGATCCGGGCGGCCCGGCGGATCAACGTCGCCCCCTCGGGGCCGCCGGTCAGGCCGACCACGATCCGTTCGCGGGCCTGCCAGGTGCCCACGATGCCCTGCTCGGCGCGGTACTTCTGCAGGTACTCGTCCACCCGGTCGGCGGTCCACAGCAGCGCCAGTTCGCGCAGCGCGGTCAGGTTGCCCGGGCGGAAGTAGTTGGCGAGCGCGGCGTCGATCTTCTCCGGCGCGTACACGTTGCCGTGCGCCAGCCGTCGCCGCAGCGCCTGCGGGGACATGTCGACCAGCTCGATCTGGTCCGCCCGGCGGACCACCTCGTCCGGGACGGTCTCGCGCTGACGCACGCCGGTGATGCCCATGACGGCGTCGCCCAGCGACTCCAGGTGCTGGACGTTGACGGTGGAGATCACGTCGATCCCGGCCGCCAGCAACTCCTCGACGTCCTGCCAGCGCTTCTCGTTGCGGCAGCCCGGGACGTTGGTGTGGGCCAGTTCGTCGACCAGCGCGACCTGCGGGTGGCGGGCCAGGACGGCGTCCAGGTCCATCTCGGAGAACCTGGCGCCCCGGTGCACCACCTGCTGCCGCAGCACGACCTCGAGCCCGGCGACGAGGTCCGCGGTCCGCCGGCGGCCGTGGTCCTCCACGAACGCCACCACGACGTCCGTGCCGCGCTCCCGCCGCCGGTGCGCCTCCGCGAGCATGGCGCACGTCTTGCCGACCCCGGGGGCCGCCCCGAGGTAGATGCGCAGCCTGCCACGTCCCATGTGCACCATTCTTGATCCGGCCCCGTCCGGCGGCCATCCCCGGACACCTGTTCCCGTCCCCTTCGAGACTACGGCGTGAGAGGCGATTTTCCGCTGATCAGTGCGCTGATCACGTGGTTTTAGCGGCATATTGACGGGAGAGCAGCCACTCGGCGGGGATCCTGCAGGGCAGCGCGCCGCCCCTGGTCAGCCGGCCCTGCGCGGGACTCCTCCGGTACTCCGGCCGATTCCCACCGTGTCCCGGAAATGCGAAAAGGCCCCGCCCGGGAACCCGGGCAGGGCCTTCTCAGAAGAATTGTTCGGCGGCGTCCTACTCTCCCA
>NZ_JBEPAK010000401.1:0-3862 GCF_040298565.1 Kitasatospora sp. NPDC001539
CACCGGGGCCGTCGGCGTTTCCGGAGCACCCGGCCGCCCCGGCCGACCCGGCGGGCCGGGCGCGGCGGTCGCGCCGGCCCCGCGGCGTCAGAGCCCGAGCCGGGCGGCCCGGGCCGCGGCCCGGTCGAGCAGCTGGTGGACGTCGCCCACCCGGGTGGTGGGGCGGTCGTTGTACTCGTCCGGGGAGCTCGCCGGCCGTCCGGTGGCGTGCAGCACCTCCATCAGCTGGACCCGGGCGGTGCGCACGGTGGCCGGGGTGCCGTAGCCGTACGCCAGGACGGCGGCCTGGGCGCCGAGCAGGCAGACCCGGCCGGACCGGTCCCACATGGCGCCCTGCAGCCAGCCGTGGGCGCCGATGTAGCGGGAGGCGAGCCGCAGGTGGTCGGCGGCGCTGACCGGGACGGGCCGGGCGGGGCGGCCCAGCACCCGGTCGAGCAGGGTCGCCCGGGGGGCCAGGAAGCCGGCGTTCCAGGGGCGCAGCGTCGCGCCGTACCGGCAGACGTAGGGGGCCGGGGTGCGGACGGGGGCGGGCAGCGAGGCGAGGTACGCCTCGATCTCGGCGACCAGGCCGGTGCCGTCCGGGTGGACCAGGAGCGGCGGGAAGGTCGTCGGGGCGGTGCGGGGCATGCGGGTTCTCCAGGCGGGTGGCCGTCAGTTTCCGCTCCCCAAAGTGGGGCATTCCCGACATTTCCGCGAGCGGAGTGCGCCCGACCGCGGGCGGTTTCCGGGTTGGCGGCCGGGCCGATAGCCTCGGCGGCGTTCGAGCGCAGTTCGAGCGCGACCGGAGTCGGCGCGTTCCCCGAGGTGGAGGAGAGCCGGTGCGTCCGCAGGAGCGACTGGCCGTCATACAGCGCTGCGTGATCCGGGAGATGGCGCGCCTCGGTCAGGTGTTCCGCTCGGACGGCGACGTGGTGCGCGGCCCGGGGACCACCGCGGTGGCGGTGCGCGACCACCCGGGCGACGACGGCTCCGGGCACGTGGACCTCGGCTTCGTGCTGCACCTGGGCCGGGCGGACGCGCCGGTGGTGTGGGACTGCGCCGCGGGCCTCGGCAAGACCGAGGAGGAGAAGCTCGCGAACGCGGTGAAGATGTGGGCGACCACCACCGCCTCGGTGCTGGTCGAACTCGCCGAGGGGCGCGGGGTGCACGCCGACCACGCCGACCTGCCCGAACTCCCGGGCTGGCACGCGGTGCAGGGGCCGGCGGCGGTCTTCGGGTTCGGCAACGAGCACCTGGCCGGCTGGCTCGCCGAGCACCGGGTGCTGCCGGCGCTGGCGCCCGCGCTGCGCGCGGAGGTGACCGGGCCGGGACCGGTGGGCGTGAAGCTCTTCCTGGGCGGCAAGGCGGGCGACGACATCGCCGAGGTCCGGGTGGGCGGCGAGGTGTCGGAAGCGGCCTCCGCGGCGCTGCGCGCGCTGGACTGGCCCCGGGGCGAACGGCTGTGCTGGGCGCGGCTGTTCGTGCTGCTGACGGCGGAACGGGCAGCACCGGTCCCGGCCGCGCCCGCCGGCGCCGCGGCACCGGCACCGTGGCACGCCCCGGCGGCGGCACGCCCCCGGGGTCTGTTCGCCCGCTGGCGGGAGGCCCGACGGGCCGGCCGGTGACCGCTACTCGCCCACTCGCCGGCCCGGCCCGGTCAGCCGCCGGTGATGCTGGAGATGCTGTGCGCCAGGTTGGACAGGATCGAGTTGATCGAAGTCGCCATGGTGGTCTCGTGCAGCATGAAGCCGAACAGGGCGGCGACGATCGCGTGCGGGATCTTCATCTGCTTGTTCCGGATGAAGATGATGCACAGGATCGCGAACAGGACCAGCGCGGAGACGGAGAGTGCCACCCGGACTCACTTCCTCGTTTCGTAGCGTGGCGCCGCCGCCCGGCGGCACCTGCGAAGCCGGACCCCGGCCTGTCCGACGGTCCCGAGGCGGAATCGCGGACCGCCCGGCGCAGTGCCGGCCGGGGAGCCCACGCCCGTGCGCTGTCTGGTGTGCCGCACGTGTCGCCCCCCATTCCCCCGAATCCTGAAGTCCCGCCCGGACTCAGTGTGGTCGACCGTGCCGGTTGCGTAAAGGTCTGACGGCCTGCCCGCCCCGGACATCCTGCGATGCGAGACGAGTTTCCGCCGACCGGGACGATAGCGGAGCCGTTCTGACGGATGGTCGGCGGGGCGGGCTGAGCGGCCGGGAGAGTCGTCGGGCCGGGAGCGGAAGCCGCTGATCCGGTCCGTCGGCGGGGCGTCCGATATGGCCGAAGATCAGCGGCCAGGCTTGACAGCGCCGCTGCCGCTGGCATGTGCCTCAGCCGAGCGCCGGCAGCCGCCTCAGTCGCGCCACAGCAGCAGGACGGCGCGGTCGTCGTTGATGTCCCGGGCCACCGTCTCGATCAGCGCGCCCGCGGCGCCCGCGCGGGCGCCCGGGGCGCCGCCGGGAACCAGCCGGTCCGCCTCCCCCATCAACCGGTCCATGCCCTCGGTGAGGTCCCGGCCCGGCGCCTCCACCATGCCGTCGGTGCACAGCAGCAGCACGTCGCCGCGGTTCAGCCGGCCGCGCACGCCCTCGAACTTGGCGCCGTCGTAGATCCCCAGCAGCGGGCCCTCGGCCTGCTTGACCTCCCAGCGTCCGGCGCCGGCCAGCCGCTGCATGCCGGGCAGGTGCCCGGCCGAGAGCAGCTCGTACTCGCCGGTGTCCAGGTCCAGCACCAGGTGGACGGCGGTGGCGAAGCCCTCCTCCCAGGACTGGCGCAGCAGGTAGCCGTTGGCGGCGGGCAGGAAGTCGTGCGCGGGCAGCGAGCCGACCAGGCCGCCGAAGGCGCCGGAGAGCAGCAGTGCGCGGGAGCCGGCGTCCATGCCCTTGCCGGAGACGTCCGCGAGCACCACCTCCAGCAGCCGCTGGCCGGGGCCGGTGCGGGCGGCCACCACGAAGTCCCCGGAGAACGACTGCCCGCCGGCCGGGCGCAGCGCCATGTCGGCGTGCCAGCCGTCCGGCAGCCGGGGCACCCGGCTCTGCACGCGCAGCCGCTCGCGCAGGTCGAACAGCATGGTGGAGCCGCCCCACCACGGCACGCCGACCCGGGCCCGGAACTGGGCCAGCAGCAGGCCGCCGACCCCGGCAGCGCCGACCACCAGCGCGGCGCCCGGGGTCACGCCGTAGGTGTAGGCCTCCGGGTTCTCGCTGGCGACCCGCTGGCCGGTGTGGATCACGGACTCGGCGGACAGGCCGAGGGCGGCGAGCGCGTAGAGCACCACCAGGCTGCCGGGGCGCAGCAGCAGCGCGCCGGCCAGGATCGGCAGGACGAGGGCGGTGGGCGGGGCCCAGTCGGGGATCCAGACGTTGAGCAGGATCAGCAGCGGGACGAGCAGCGCGAGCGCGCCGAGTACCGGCCAGTCGGCGGCGCCGCCGCGGAAGTAGTCGACACCGGCGGTGCGCAGCCTCCGGCGGACCCGGCGGACCCTCTTGCGCAGCCGGGCCGTCACGGG
Source organism: Kitasatospora sp. NPDC001539 (assembly GCF_040298565.1). NCBI lineage: Bacteria > Bacillati > Actinomycetota > Actinomycetes > Kitasatosporales > Streptomycetaceae > Kitasatospora > Kitasatospora sp. NPDC001539. The sequence continues at coordinate 3,473 of NZ_JBEPAK010000401.1, forward strand.
CTCGGACGCCGGGGCGGCGCCGGGCCTCGTCGCAGTCGTCTGGGGCGGTGCGCCCGGCGGTCTGCCAGCCATGGGGTCCGACCCTATCCACGGGTGCGGCCCGGCGTCGACGGGCCGGGGGCGGGCGGCGGCGTCGGCGCGCGGGGAGCTCAGAGGGTTTCGGCCGATCGGCGCGGTGCGGGCGTGCCGTCAGGAGGCGTACGCCGGTTGGGCCCGGGGGCTCGGGCGCGGCGTGCGCGCCCCGTGCGCGGGAGGCTGCGTGCGCCCGAGGCCTGTGGCCGATCCCACAGGCCCGGCCCGGGGGCGGGCCCGCGGGACCGGCCCGCAGCCGGGGGTGGGCGGACACCGGGCGCCCGGACGGCGACGGCCGGCCGCACGGGGGGTGCGGCC
>NZ_JBEPAK010000402.1:0-3801 GCF_040298565.1 Kitasatospora sp. NPDC001539
ATCCGCACCGCCCTCACCGACGGCCACACCACCTACATCGAAATCAGCCCCCACCCCGTCCTCACCACAACCATCCAGGACACCGCCGAAACCACCGACCACCCCACCCTCACCACCGGCACCCTCCGCCGCAACGAAGGAAACTGGACCCGCCTCCTCACCTCCCTCGCCCACCTCCACACCCACGGCCACCCCGTCGACTGGACCCCCCACCTCCACCCCGGCCACCACCCCGACCTCCCGACCTACCCCTTCCAGCACCAGCACCTGTGGATCGAGGACACGGCCACGCCCTCCGCTGCCGGCCCGGCTGGGCCCAGCGCCGTGGACGCGGCTTTCTGGGAGGCCGTCGAGGAGCAGGACGCCACCGCCGTGGCCGCCACGCTGCAGGTGGAGGACGACGACGAGCAGCGGCGGTCGCTGGACGTCCTGCTGCCCGCGCTCTCCTCGTGGCACCGGCGCAGCCGCGACCGTTCGGCGGTGGACGACTGGCGGTACCGGATCACCTGGAAGCCGGTGCCCGGGGGCGCCGCGTCCGCGCTCTCCGGCACCTGGCTGGTCGTCGTACCCGAGGGCCGGGCCGATGACGCCTGGGTCACCGAGGCTGTCCGCTTCCTCGGCCTGCGCGGCGCGCGGGCCGAGGTGCTGGAAGCCGCCGGGGCCGACGCGGACCGGACCGTCCTGGCGGCGAGGGTGCGCGAGGTGCTCGGCGGCGACGAGCCCGGCCCGGCGGGTGTGTTGTCGTTCCTCGGACTGGACGCCCGTCGTCACCCCGGGAAGCAGACCGTCACGAGCGGACTGGCCCTGACGCTGGCGCTGGTCCAGGCGCTGGCCGACCTCGGCCTCCGGGCGCCGCTGTGGTGCGCCACCCGCGGCGCCGTGTGCGCCGGGCCGTCCGACGCCTCCGCGGATCCCGTCCAGTCCCAACTGTGGGGTCTCGGCCGGGTCGTCGCGCTGGAGCAGTCGCAGCTCTGGGGCGGTCTGGTCGACCTGCCGGAGGCGCCCGACGAGCGGGCGCTCGGTCAGCTGGCACGGGTGCTCGCGGGATCGTCCGGTGAGGACCAGGTGGCGGTCCGTGCGGCCGGACTGTTCGCCCGGCGGATGGTCCACGCGCCGCTCGGCGACGCCAAGCCCGTCCGGGGCTGGCGCCCGAGGGGGACGGTACTGGTCACCGGCGGCACCGGGAGCCTCGGCCCCCGGCTCGCCCGCTGGCTGGCCGACAACGGCGCCGAGCACCTCGTGCTGGCCAGCCGCTCGGGCCCGGACGCCCCGGGTGCTTCGGACCTGGCCGCCGAGCTGGCCGAGCGCGGGGTGGCCGTCACCCTGGCGGCCTGCGACGTGGCCGACCGCGAGGCGGTGGCCGGGCTGCTCGACGGCCTGCGGGCCGATGGCCACACGGTACGGGCCGTCCTGCACACGGCCGCCTTCATCGAGTTGACGTCCGTCGTCGACACCACGCTGGACAGCCTCGACCAGGTGCTGGCCGCCAAGGTCGACGGGGCCCGGCACCTGGTCGACCTGCTCGACGCGGACACGCTCGACGCCTTCGTGCTGTTCTCCTCGATCGCCGGCTTCTGGGGCAGCGGTGACCACGCCGCCTACGCCGCCGCCAACGCGGCACTCGACGCCCTGGCCGAGCAGGGCCGCGCGGGCGGCCTGCCGATGCTGTCGGTCGCCTGGGGCGTCTGGGAGGACGCCGTCAACACCTGGAAGAACCTCGGCGACCCGGACGTCGAACGGACCCGCCGACGCGTGCGCGGGCAGGGCCTCCCGCTGATGGCCCCCGAGCTGGCGGTCGCCGCCCTGCAGCAGGCGCTGGACCACGACGACACCTTCGTCGCGGTGGCCGAGATCGACTGGGAGCGTTTCGTCCCGCTGTTCACCGCGGTGCGCCCCAGCCCGCTGCTGGCCGAACTCCCGGCGGCGCGCGCCGTCCTGGCGTCCTCGGCCGAGGCGGCCGCCGGGTCGGCCGGCTCCGGGAGCGAACTCCAGCGGTCCCTGACGGACCTGCCCGAGGCGGACCAGCTGCGGGTGCTCACCGAGCTGGTCACCGCCCACGCCGTCGCGGTCCTGGGCCGCAGCGGTCCGGACGGCATCCGGCCCGACCGGGCCTTCAAGGAGCTGGGGTTCGAGTCCCTGACGGCGGTCGAGCTGCGCAACCGGCTGGCGTCCGCCACCGGCCTGCGCCTCCCGGCGACGCTGGTGTTCGACTACCCCACGCCGACCGCGCTCGCCGCCCAGCTGCGGCGCGAGGTCCTGGAGTTGGGAGCGGCGGAGGTGACCGCCCCGACCGGACCGGCCGACGCGGCGGCGGCCGACGACGACGAGGCGATCGCGATCGTCGGCATGGCGTGCCGGTTCCCGGGGGGTGTGACGACACCGGACGATCTCTGGCGGCTGCTCGACACGGGCGGTGACGTGGTCTCCGACCTGCCCACCGACCGCGGCTGGGACCTGGACGCCGTGCGCGGCCAACAGGGCGGATTCGTCCAGGACGTGGACGGATTCGACGCCGCGTTCTTCGGGATCAGCCCGCGCGAGGCGCTCGCGATGGACCCGCAGCAGCGGCTGCTGCTGGAGACCTCCTGGGAGGCCTTCGAGCGGGCCGGCATCGACCTGGCCGCCCTGCGCGGCAGCCGGACCGGTGCGTTCATCGGCGCCATGCAGCACGGGTACGGCGTCACCTCGGCCGACGCGTCGGCCGCCATCGAGGACTACGTCATCACCGGCAGTGTCACCAGCGTCATCTCGGGCCGGCTGGCGTACGCGTTCGGCCTGGAGGGCCCGGCGATCACGGTGGACACGGCCTGCTCCTCCTCGTTGGTCGCCCTGCACCTCGCCACCCGGGCCCTGCGGGCCGGCGAGTGCTCGATGGCGATCGCGGGCGGGGCGGTGGTGATGCCGACCCCCGACTCGTTCATCGGCTTCAGTCGCATGGGCGCGCTGTCCGGGACCGGCCGCTGCAAGGCGTTCTCCGAGGACGCGGACGGGTTCGGCCTCGCCGAGGGCGTGGGCGTGGTGCTGGTCGAGCGGCTCTCCGACGCCCGCCGCAACGGCCACCGGGTGCTGGCGGTGGTGCGCGGCTCGGCGCTCAACCAGGACGGCGCCTCCAACGGACTGGCCGCGCCGAACGGGCCGTCACAGCAGCGGGTGATCCGCGCCGCGCTCGAGGACGCCCGGCTCACCGCCGCCGACGTGGACGCGGTGGAGGCGCACGGGACGGGCACCCGGCTGGGCGATCCGATCGAGGCCCAGGCCCTGATCGCCACCTACGGCAAGGAACGGCCCGCCGAACGGCCTCTGCTGCTGGGCTCGTTGAAGTCCAACATCGGCCACACCCAGGCGGCGGCCGGGATCGCCGGGGTGATCAAGATGGTGCTCGCCCTGCGCCACGCGGTACTGCCGCGCACCCTGCACGTCAGCGAGCCCACCACCCACGTGGACTGGTCCTCCGGCGCGGTCGAACTGCTCACCGAGGCCCGGGACTGGCCGCAGGTGGACGGGCGTCCGCGACGGGCGGGCGTCTCCGCTTTCGGGATCAGCGGGACGAACGCGCACCTGATCCTGGAGGAGGCGCCGCCGGTCGAGGCCGAACAGAGCGAGCAGACTGAGCAGGCCGCGTTCACGGCGCCCTCGCCCGTCGTGCCCTGGGTCATCTCCGCCCGCACCCCGGCCGCCCTGCGCGCCCACGCCGCACAGCTCGCCGCCTACCTCCACGACCACCCCGACACCGACCTGCGCGCCGCCGGCCACACCCTCCTCACCACCCGCACCACCCACGACCACCGCGCCGTCGCCCTC
>NZ_JBEPAK010000403.1:0-3787 GCF_040298565.1 Kitasatospora sp. NPDC001539
GCAACGTCTACGCCAACGAACTGTGCTTCGTGGCCGGCCTGACCCCGTGGACCGCGGTCGGCGAACTCCCCCACCCCGACCGGCTGGTGGAGCCGATCCGGGCCCGGACGACCCTGCGGTGGCGGCGCTGCTCGCCGACCTCGCCGACGAGCACGACCAGTCCGCCGAGGAGCCGACGCTGGCCGCCCACCGGGTGCTGCTGGGGGCGGACGGCGGCGGGGTGATCGCCGAGAACCTGACCGACCTGCGGGCGCTGCTGGAGGCGCAGGAGGCGGGGCGGCCGGTGGAGGTGTCGCTGTTCCCCCTGCGGTTGCAGGCGGCGGACGGCGCACCGGTGCGGGCGGTGGCCCGGCTGGGCTGAGCGGGCGGTGCCCGGCTGGGCTGAGCGGGCGGTGGCCCGGCTGGGCTGAGCGGGCGGTGGACGGGCCGGGGTGAGCGGGCCCGCCGCCCCACCGAGACGCGGGACTTGGTCTAGACCATCCCCCGGTGGCGCCAGTACGCTGTCCGCCCATGGCTGAGATCATCGGAGTGATCGAGCGACTCTGGCGCTACCCCGTGAAATCCACCGGCGGCGAGCGGCTCCACTCCGTCGAGGTGGACGTGCGCGGCCTGGCCGGCGACCGCCTCTACGCCGTCCGCGACTCCTCCGGCAAGCTCGGCTCCGGCAAGACCACGCGCCGCTTCCGCCGGATGGACGGCCTGCTCCGGCTCTCCGCCCGCCTCGGCCGCCGGATCGACGGCCCCGAACTGTTCGACCCGCTCGGCCGCCCCGTCGACCGGCCCGCCGCCTTCCTGCGGGCCTACCTCCAGCGCGGGGACGTCGAACTCGCCCGCGAGGACGCCGTCTCGCACTTCGACCGACTGCCGGTCAGCCTGCTCACCACCGCCACCCTGGACTGGGTCCGCGAGGCCGTCCCCTTCGCCGTGGTGGACGAGCGGCGGTTCCGCCCCAACATCGTGCTGCGCACCCCGCCCGGCACCCCGCCGTTCGTCGAGGACAGCTGGCTCGGCCGCCGGGCCCGTGCCCAGGCTCCGGACGGCGCCGGGCTCGCCTTCGTCGCCTCCAGCGAGCGCTGTGCGATGACCGCCGCCCCCCAGCCGGGGCTCCCGCACGCCCCCGAGATCCTCAAGGCGATCGTGCACGCCCACGACGGCCGCCTGGACGCCCTGGCCGAGGTGGCCGCCCCGGGACGGCTCCGGCTGGGCGACCGGCTGGTCCTGGACTGAGCCGGGCTGCCCCGAGCTGATGGAACCGCAGGTCAGAGCCCGTTCGGAGGTTCTCCGGAAAAACTCCGAACCCACCTGCAACCACCGGGGGCCCCGCACGTCCATGTGAGTGAGCGGCGGGGAGCCGCCGGAGCGGACCGCAGGCGACACCGGGGACACCACCCCCGGACCTCGGATCCGACCGAAACCGTGATGATCGACCGGCGGCGGAACACTGCCGGGCGCAACACCCTGGGGGGTATCCAGAATGTCCGTCGTGCGTGCACGCCGTTCCCGCTCCACCGTCGTCACCGCCGCGACCCTGGGCGCGCTGCTCGCCACCGGCGCCCTCATCGCCTCCCCGGCCGCCTACGCCGCCGACGCACCGGCCGCCGCCACTGCCACCACCAACGCCGCCACCGCCGCTGCCACCGCCACCGCCACCGCCACCGCGTCGGCCGAGCCGACCGCCCGGGCCACCGCCGAGGCCGGCAGGCCGTCGCTGGCGGTCAACCCGCCGGCGTCGATCGGCAACGGCGGCCGCCCGGTCGAGTTCACCGAGACCGTCACCAACCCGGGCAGCGCCGAGGCCTCCTTCACGCTGAAGCTCGACGCCAGCAACCCGGCGGCCCGCTCGGCGGGTCGCCTCACCATCGACTACCGCGGTGCCGACGGCGGCTGGAAGCCCGTCGAGCTGGCCTTCGGCCAGGACGACACCGGCTTCCGCTTCAGCGGCGAGATCCCGGGCGTGACCGTCGCCGCCGGGTCCACCAGGACCCTCCAGCTGCGCATGGCGGCCCCGCTCAACAACGACTGGGCCTCGGTAACCGGGAACGTCCGGCTGCACTCCGCGATCGTGGACGCCGGCAAGGCCGTCGTCTCCGAGAGCACCAAGGACGTCGCGCTCAAGGCCGTCACCGTCCAGGTCGGGAACGCCCCGGCCACGGCCGTCGTCGGCGGCGCCCCGGTCGAGTTCGACGTCACCTTCACCAACCCCAGCGCCTCGGGCTACGACAACGTCTCCCGGGTCGTACAGACCGACAAGCACACCACGCTCCAGGTCCGGAAGGCCGACGGCGGCTGGCAGGACGTCACCGCCACTCCCTCCTCCCAGCCGGGTTCCGCCCAGGTCACCTACCACCTCACCGACGACAGGACCCTCGCCCCGGGGGCCGCCGAGACCCGGCACGTCCGCCTCGCCTTCGCGGCCGACGCCCCCCTCGACACGGTGTACGTCGACGGCAAGGCCGTCCTCGGCGAGGGCGGCCCGTCCATGCCCGCCCACGTGGGCCCCCAGGCGTTCCCGGTCCGGCTCACCGCCACCCCGGCCGCCACCGCCGCGACGCTGACGGTCCAGGCGCCGGCCTCGATCGGCAACGGGGGCAAGCCGGTCGAGTTCACCGAGACCGTCACCAACCCGGGCGGCGCCGACGCGTCGTACACGCTGAAGCTGAAGGCGAGCAACCAGTGGGCCCGGTCGAAGGACCGCATCACCCTCGAGTACCGCGACCCCGACGGCACCTGGAAGCCCGTCGCGCTGAACTTCAGCGCCGGCGACAGGACCTTCGACTTCGCCGGTGAGATCCCCGGCGTGACCGTCACCGCCGGGGCCACCAGGACCCTCCAGCTGCGCATCGCCGCCCCGCTCAACAACGACTGGGCCGCTCAGAGCGGCACCGTCGAGCTCCACTCCGCGATCGTGGACGCCGGGAACACCGTCGTCTCCGAGAACACCGAGGACGTCGCCCTGAAGGCGCTCGAGGTGAAGGCCGCGAACACCCCGAGCACCGCTGTCGTCGGCGGCGCCCCGGTCGAGTTCGACGTCAGCGTCACCAACGCGAGCGCCTCGGGCTACGACAACTCCTCCCTCGTCGTGCTGGCCGACGCGCACAGCAGCCTGCAGGTGCGGAAGGCGGACGGCGGCTGGGAGAACGTCACCGGCACCGCCGGCCCGCAGGCGGGCAGCCCGGTCGCCTACCACCTCACCGGGGACAGGAACCTGGCGGCCGGCGCGACCGTCACCAAGCACGTCCGCCTGGCCTTCACCGCCGGCGCGCCGGTCGGCAAGAAGGTGAACTACGTCAACCCGGAGGTCATCCTCGGCGAGGGCGGCCCGTCCATGCCCGCGTACGTGGGGCCGCAGGGCTTCCTGGTGGACCTCACCGACGCTCCGGCCGGTGGCGCCGACGACAGCACCGGTACCGCCGTCAAGGCCGGTCTCCTGACCACCGACGACGGCTCCGGCTCCACCGGTGGCCGGCTGACCGGCGGCGAGCTCGCCCACACCGGTTCGGACGGCGTGCTGCGGTCGGTGGCGGGCGCCGCCGCGCTGCTCGTCAGCGGCATCGGCGCGGTCTTCTTCGCGCGGCGCCGCCGCAGCGCCTGATCCCGACCCGGCCCCGCTCCCGAGCCCCGACCTCCGGCACCGTCCGGGGGCCGGGGCTCGGCGCTTCCCGGCCCCCGGGGCGCGGTCAGGTCCGGTCCGGCGCCGCCGACGAACAGGCCCACGCCCGCATCGCCAACGGCGCCGCCGCCCTGCCCGACGGCCGCTTCGCCAGCGTCGGACGCGACCTGACCCTGC
>NZ_JBEPAK010000404.1:0-3786 GCF_040298565.1 Kitasatospora sp. NPDC001539
CAGGGTGTGCAGTTCATGCTGGCGGACATGGCGATGAAGCTGGAGGCCGCGCGGCAGATGACGTACGTGGCGGCGGCGAAGTCGCAGCGCGGGGACGCGGATCTGACGTTCTTCGGTGCGGCGGCGAAGTGTTTCGCGTCGGACGTGGCGATGGAGGTGACCACGGACGCGGTGCAGTTGCTGGGTGGGTACGGCTACACGCGGGACTACCCGGTGGAGCGGATGATGCGGGACGCGAAGATCACCCAGATCTATGAGGGCACCAACCAGGTCCAGCGCATCGTGATGGCCCGCAACCTCCCGTAACGGCGGCCACGCCCGGTCCCGACGGCCGAGTCGCCCGGATCCAGCCCGGATCCCGGCCGACATCCGGCCGTCGGGGCCGCCCCGCCGCCCCGATGCTAAGTTCCGGAGAATGAGTGAGAAGGAAGAGCAGGACGTGCCCCTGAACGACGGGCCCTCGAAGCCGGCGATGCGCGAGGCGCTGGTGGCCGCGGCCTTCGAGCTCTTCCTGGAACGCGGCTTCGAGCAGACGACGGTCGACGACATCGTCGCCCTCGCGGGTGTCGGCCGACGCTCCTTCTTCCGCTACTTCCCGGCCAAGGAGGACGTGGTCTTCCCCGACCACGAGCGCAGCCTCGCCGAGATGACCGAGTTCCTGGACTCCGGCACCGGCGAGGAGGACCCGGTCAAGCACGCCTGCGACGCGGCCCGCCTGGTCCTGCGGATGTACGCCGAGCAGCCCTCCTTCTCCGTCCAGCGCTACCGCCTCACCCGCAAGGTGCCCGGTCTGCGGGCGTACGAGCTCTCGGTGGTCTGGCGCTACGAGCACACCCTCGCCGCCTACCTGCGGAGCCGCTTCGCCGACCGCCCGGACGGCCCGCTGCGCGCCGACGTGATCGCCGCAGCGGTGGTCGCCGCGCACAACCACGCCCTGCGCACCTGGCTGCGCTCGGGCGGCGAGAGCGACTGGGTCGCCGAGGTGGACGCGGCGATGGCCTTCGTCACCAGCACCTGGAGCGACCGCCCCGCGGAGACCGCCCCGGACGGCGAGGTCCCGGCCGACGACGTGGTGGTCCTGGTGGCCAGCCGCCGCGCCCCGCTGTGGCGGATGGTCCAGGGCATCGAGAGCGCCCTGGGCGAGGACACCCGCCGGGTCTGACGCTCCCCGCCGACGGGCCGGTCCGTGGCGGTGGAGCGGAGCGCCCCACAACAGTTCCCATGCGACCGATCCTTGTATCGGCCCGTTCGAATGACGTCGGCGGGCGTCACGACGGCGTCGGGCCGGGCGGCTCCGAGCGACCGGCGCGGACCGGTCCGGGCACCCGGGTGTCCCGGGCGTGCTCCGGCCGACTGATCCTGGCGACGATCATCCGATCCGCGTTTCTGCTGGTGGTCGCGGCGATTCTGACGGAACGTGAGGCCGCCCCGGGCGTGCCGCCGGTTGCGAGGCGTTGCGGAGCGTGGCTGTCTGAATCGCGGCGGGGCCGACCGGCGCCGCCACCTCGACACCGAACTCCGTGGAGGAGATTCTCATGCGTGCTCTCAAGCGTGTCCTGGCCGTCAGTGCCCTCACCGCCCCGCTCGTGATCGGCTGTGCCGGCCTGGCCTCGGCCCAGGAAGGCTTGGACGCGGACTGGGGCAAGGGCCAGTTCGTCGCGAACCAGAACGGCGCCGGCGTCGCGGGCGCCGAGTCCCACGTCGGCTCGGACGGCATCTCGCACGCCGACTTCTGGCTCTGGGCGGACGACAACGGCGTCTCCGGCTCCTTCGCGGGTTCGGGCGCCTCCTGGAACAACGGCTGACCTTGCCCGTACTGCCGAGGGCGTGACACCGCCCCGGAGGTGGCTCCCCGAGCCCACCGTTACCGAGAAGGAGGGCCCCGCCGCCCGGCGGCTACCCCCTCCTGATGAAACGCGAAGGGCCCCTGATGATCAGGGGCCCTTCTGCTGGTGTCCGAGGGGGGACTTGAACCCCCACGCCCGATAAAGGGCACTAGCACCTCAAGCTAGCGCGTCTGCCATTCCGCCACCCGGACGGGGTGTCGTCCTCGCGGCTTCCGATCTCTCGTCCGTCGCGCTGACAGGTGTAACTGTAGCAAAGATCGGCTTGAGCTCCCAAAACGGCTCCGGCCCCGGGAGCGCGGTGGGTGGCGGGGGCAAGGGGCGGTCTGTGGCGGCGGCGTGACCAGGGGGTTTCGGGGCCGTGCGGGGGGTGGATCGCGATGGGGGGCTGGGAGAGGATGGGCGGACGTGCTCGTACGGCCCGGGTGCAGGTCCTGGGGGTGGCGCGCTGGTGCGTCGGTGCGGGCCCAAGACGAGGAGTGACCGTGAGCGAGCGGAGCGAGTCGACGGCGCCGAAGGTGACGGCTGAGTCGGAGGTCGCCGGGATCTGTCGCGATCTGATCCGGATCGACACCAGCAACTACGGGGACGGTTCGGGCCCGGGGGAGCGCAAGGCGGCCGAGTACGTGGCCGAGCAGCTCGCGGAGTTCGGGGTCGAGCCGCAGATCTTCGAGTCGGCCAAGGGCCGGGCCTCCACCGTCGTCCGGATCGAGGGCGAGGACCGGTCCCGCCCGGGCCTGCTGATCCACGGCCACACCGACGTGGTGCCCGCGAACGCGGCGGACTGGACGTACGACCCCTTCGGCGGCGAGATCGCGGACGGCTGCGTCTGGGGCCGCGGTGCGGTCGACATGAAGGACATGGACGCGATGACCCTCGCGGTCATCCGCGACCGGCTGCGCACCGGCCGCAAGCCCCCGCGCGACATCGTGCTGGCCTTCCTGGCCGACGAGGAGGCGGGCGGCACCTACGGAGCCCGCTTCCTGGTGGACCGGCACCCGGAGCTGTTCGAGGGCGTGACCGAGGGCATCGGCGAGGTCGGCGGCTTCTCCTTCACGGTCAACGACCAGGTGCGGCTCTACCTGGTGGAGACGGCCGAGAAGGGCATGCACTGGATGCGCCTGACGGTCGAGGGCCGGGCCGGCCACGGCTCGATGGAGAACGACGACAACGCGATCACCGAGCTGTGCGAGGCGGTCGCCCGGCTCGGCCGGCACACCTTCCCGCTGCGGATCACCAAGACCGTCCGGGCCTTCCTGGACGAGCTGTCCGACGCGCTCGGGGTCGAGCTCGACCCGGAGAACATGGACGAGACGCTGCGTGTCCTCGGCGGCATCGCCAAGATGATCGGCACCACGCTGCGCAACACCGCCCAGCCGACCATGCTCGGCGCGGGCTACAAGGTGAACGTGATCCCCGGTCAGGCCACCGCGCACGTGGACGGGCGCTTCCTGCCCGGCTACGAGGAGGAGTTCCTGGCCGAGCTGGACAGCGTGCTCGGTCCGCGGGTGAAGCGGGAGAGCCTGCACTCGGACCGGGCGATCGAGACCGGCTTCGACGGCGCGCTGGTCGAGGCGATGCAGACGGCGCTGCGCGCCGAGGACCCGATCGCCCGGGCGGTGCCCTACTGCCTGTCGGGCGGTACGGACGCCAAGTCCTTCCAGGACCTCGGCATCCGCTGCTTCGGCTTCGCACCGCTGCAGCTGCCGCCGGAGCTGGACTTCGCCGGGATGTTCCACGGCGTGGACGAGCGGGTGCCGGTGGACGGGCTGAAGTTCGGCGTCCGCGTGCTGGACCGCTTCATCGACGCCTGCTGACCGCGCGCCTGCCGGCCGCGAGCCCGGTCGTCCAGCGAGCGGGTGGTGATCTCGATCCCGGCCCAGCGCACCGGCTCCGGCGGGAACGGCAGCGGCTTGGAGCGCACCATGTCCAGGGAGGTGCG
>NZ_JBEPAK010000405.1:0-3784 GCF_040298565.1 Kitasatospora sp. NPDC001539
ACCCACCCCAGCCCCGGCACCCCCGCGGCGACAGTCCCACCGGGCCCCACAGGGGCACCCACCCGCCGCCCACCGGAGCGGCCGGTCGCCGGCGGGTCGTGAAGGAGGCCGGGCCCGCAGGGACCCGGCGCGCGGTCACCAGGACGCCGGGTACCAGGCGCCGTTGTACCACTGCTCGTTGGCGCTGTCGTTGTGGTGGTCCATGTTGAAGTCCTCGGGGTAGTTCCGGACGTGGTTGTTCGGGTAGGTCCAGATCCCGGCGGACTCGTCGCAGACGTAGTCCCAGTGACAGATCGTCTTGACGGGCACGTTGCCGAAGAACCGGTCGGCGCCGGCGAGCGGAGCGCCCACGATGCCGCCGAACGGCACGGAGCCGCCGTTGGCACCGGGCGGGCCCTGGCGCTTGGGGTCCGCGACGAGGATGGCGTTGACGTTGTCGAAGGTCTGCCAGTTCTCGGTCACCCAGGTGTGCACCACCCCGGCCCCCAGCGAGTAGCCGGCCATCTTGACGTGCTGCCAGGGGCAGGCGGCCCGCTGGTCGCGGACCAGCCGGTTCAGCTCGTTGACGCCCGCACGGGCGCTCGCGCCGTTGGGGATCTGGGTCGGGTACCCGACGTGCTGCTGGATGTTGCCGTAGAAGCCGTCGTTGTTCCAGGAGCTGCCGGTGCCCCCGACGACGATCGTGTAGGTGCCCTCGCACGGAGCGGTCACCCTGGTGGTGGCCGCCTGGGCGGTGGCCCCCTGCGCCGCGGTCAGTCCGACCGTCAGCAGCAGTCCGGCGGTGGCGGCCGCGATCCTTCGTCCTCGCATGTTGGTCCTCCCCACGCAGTCGGCCCGCGCGCCCGCTCTCGGTTGCGGTCCGCGGTCGGCCGAGGTCACCGGACGACCGTCGCACCGGTCGATGACATACCGATGAAGCCCGCCGTGGGGGCGCTGCGCACACCCTTGCTATGACATATAACCTGTGACATTGTTCTGACCCTGATTCCGGTGACAGGTCGCACGCCGATTCCCCCTCCCCCTCACGGCTGACGCCCCGTCGCCTCCCCCCTCAGGACAAGGACACCGCAGTGCGTCTGCGCCAATCCCTTCCGCTCCTGGTGGCCGCCGCCCTCGCCGGCTCCGCCGCCCTGCTCCCCACCCCCGCACTCGCCGCGTCAGCGGTGACCGTCGCGGCTCCGGCCACGGCGGGGCACTCCCCGGCCACGCCGGTCCAGGCAGCCTCCGCTCCCACGCCGTTCGGCGCCGAGATCGCCGCCCCCGCCTCCTCGGAGGAGATGGGCCGCCCCGCCGCGCCACTGCCGCCGGCCCTGCTCGGCCACGCGCTCCAGCCCGCAGGCACCGCCGTCCAGACCGCCCCCGACCAGGGCGCCGCACCGGCGGCCCCCCATTCCCTCGCCGCCCAGGCCCCCGCCGCCGCCAGCTGCACCCCCGCCGACTTCGGCTCCCGCAGCGGCGCCGACCTGGTCTCCTTCGTCCAGGGCTCGACCACCGACTGCGTCAAGACGCTGTACAACGTCACCGGGACCGACGCGGGCAGGATCTTCAAGCAGTCGCAGATGCTCACCGTGGCCAACGCCTTCCGCGCCCAGGCGGCGAACTACACCGGCGACAACACGACCAACGTGCTGCAGCTCGTGCTCTTCCTGCGGGCCGGCTACTACGTCCAGTCCAACAACGCGAGCGCCGTCGGCCCGTACGACGCCACGCTGACCTCGGCCGTCAAGGCCGGCCTCGACGCCTTCCTGGCGAGCCCGCACCGGACGGACGTCAGCGACGCCAACGGCTCCGTCCTCTCCGAGGTGCTGATCCTCACCGACAGCGCCGACCTCCAGGCCCAGTACCTGAACGTCTACAAGCAGGTGCTGAACAGCTACGACAACAGCTACAACGCGTTCCCGAAGATGGTCGGCGCCGTCAACGCCGTGCTGTGGGCTCCGCTGTGGCGGGCCAACTGGAACCCCGCCTACGTCAGCGCCGTCACCGCCGACCCGAGCGTCACCACCACGCTGGCGGCCTTCGCGCAGAACCACAAGGACCTGCTCACCACCGCGAACGCGTTCCTGGACGTCAACGCGGGCAACGACCTCGCCCGCACCGCCGGTGACGGCGGCAGCATCGAGGCCTTCGCCAAGCCGCTGGTCAAGCAGGTGCTGGACACCACCCCGATCTCCGGCGCCGTCGGCAAGCTGTACGTGTACACCGCGTACAACGCCAACCAGTACGACAAGGCGCAGTGCTCCTACTACGGCACCTGCGACCTGCCGGGCAAGCTCACCGCCGCCGTCCTGCCGGCCACCCTGGTCTGCGACAACCGCACCATCCGCGCCGAGGCCCTCTCACCGGCGGACCTGGCCACCGTCTGCGCGAGCCTGCGCGGCGAGGACGGCTTCTTCCACAAGCTCGTCCAGGACAACGGCCCCATCCCCGGCCAGTACGGCAAGACCCTCACCCTCGCCGTCTTCTCCAACCAGGACGACTACAAGACCTACTCCTGGGCGATCTACGGCAACTCCACCGACAACGGCGGCGAGACCATCATGGACGTCACCGACCCGGCGAACCAGCCCGTGTCGGTGATGTACCGGAAGTCGTGGAACGACGGCTTCCCCGCGAACGTGTGGAACCTCAACCACGAGTACACCCACTACCTCGACAACATCTACGACATGAAGGGCACCTTCACCACCGAGACCTCCGTCCCGGACATCTGGTGGATCGAGGGCGTCGCCGAGTACGAGTCCTACGCCTACCGCGGCACCACCGACACCCAGGCGATGACCGAGGCCGCCACCCACCGGTACAAGCTCAGCACCGTCTTCCAGAACACCTACGCCAACTCGGACACGGTGCGCACCTACCCGTGGGGCTACCTGGCCGTGCGGTACATGATCGAGAAGCACCCCGCCGACGTCCGCGCCATGCTCGGCCACTTCCGCACCGGCGACTACCAGGGCGGCTACGCCGTCTACAACGACCTCGGCACCTCCTACGACGCCGACTTCGACGCCTGGCTGAACACCTGCGCGGCCGGCGCCTGCTACGCCGACGGTCCCACCGCCCTGTTCGGCCAGTCCGTCGACGGCGCGACCGTCACCCTCACCGACAAGTCCGTCGAGAGCAACTCCCCGGCTTCGCTGTCCTCCTGGCACTGGACCTTCGGTGACGGCACCAGCTCCGACGAGCGGAACCCGGTCCACACCTACGCCGCCCCCGGCACCTACACCGTCGCGCTGACCGTCACCGACAGCGCCGGCAGGAGCGCCAGCACCCCGTCCTCGGTGACCGTCACCACCGGCGGCACGCTGCCGACCTGCACCGACCCGCGCACCGACGCGCTCGGCCAGAACTGCTCCCGCCCGAACCAGGCCCGCACCGCCGGCGCTCTCGACTACTTCTACGTCTACCTGCCGGCCGGCACCACCACCCTGAAGGTCTCCACCTCCGGCGGCACCGGAAACGCCTCGCTCTACTACAACCCTGACACCTGGGCCTCCCCCAGCGCGTACACCGCCTCCTCCACCAACCCCGGAACCGCCCAGATGCTCACCGTCACCAACACCACCGCCGGCTACCGGTACATCAGCCTGTACGCCAACACCGACTTCAGCGGAGTGACCGTCAGCACGCGTTACTGACAGCACTTCTCGGAAGTCCCTCCCGGAAGTTCCGAACGAGCGGCGCGACCACATCACCACGCCCCTCCCCACCCGCGGTTAGGGCCCGGCCCCGGGGACCCGGAACGCCGAAGGGTACAGCACACGACTGTAAACCAGACACCCCA
>NZ_JBEPAK010000406.1:0-3742 GCF_040298565.1 Kitasatospora sp. NPDC001539
TCCGCACCCTCGACACCGTCACCGACGCCGCCGTCACCGTCCTGCCCGACGCCTCCGGCAACCCCCGCCTCACCGGCTACCTCACCGGCCCCCACGCCGACCCGAGCCGGGTCCGCGCCGAACTCGCCCAACTGCTGCCCGCCTACATGATCCCCGCGACCTGGATCGTCCTGGACGCGATGCCGCTCACCCCCAACGGCAAACTCGACCGCAAGGCCCTCCCCCGCCCCGAGACCACCGAGCAGGACAGCACCCGCGGCCCCCGCACCGACCGCGAGCGCATCCTCTGCGACATCCTCGCCGAGGTGCTCGGCACCACCGCCGTCGGCATCGACGAGGACTTCTTCGCGCTCGGCGGCGACTCCATCCGCTCCATCCAGGTGGTCAGCCGCGCCCGCAAGGCCGGACTCACCCTCACCACCCGGGACATGTTCACCCACAAGACCGTCGCGGCGCTGGCCCGGATCGCCGGCAGCACCACCGCCGCCGCCACCGAGCCGGCGGCCGGTCCGGAGGAGGGCGGCACCGGACCGTACGAACTCACCCCGGTCATCGCCGAGTTGCACGAGGACACCCGCAGTCTCAGCGGCCCGGTGGCCGAGTACAGCCAGCACCTGCTGGTCCGGATCCCGGCCGGGCTGGACGCCGACCTGCTCGACACCGCCCTGCACGTGCTCGTCGACCACCACGACGCGCTGCGCACCCGGGCCACCGAGCCCTCCCCCGGCCTGTGGCACCTGGAGGCGCTCGCCCCCGGCGCGCTGAACGACGTCCGGATGGTCGCCACCGCCGAACCCGGCGAGGCGGACGCGCCGCGCTCCGCCGAGCAGCTGGCCGCCGCCGCGCGCGCCCGGCTCGACCCCGGCGCCGCCGTGCTGCTGCAGGCCGTGCTGGTCCCCGCCGCACCCGGCGCCGACCACGCCCACCTGCTGCTCTGCGCCCACCACCTGGTCGTCGACGGCGTCTCCTGGCGCATCCTGCTGCCCGACCTGGCCGCCGTCTGCACCGCGCTGGCCAACGGCCGCGCCCCGGCCCTGGACCCGGTCGGCACCTCCTACCGCGCCTGGTCCCGGCTGCTCGCCGAACAGGCCCGCACCCAGCACCGGGGCGCCGAACTGGCCCTCTGGCAGTCGGTGCTGGACGGCCCGGACCCGCTGGTCGGCACCCGCCGGCTCGACCCGGCCGTCGACGTGTACGGCACCCGGCGCACCCTGCGCCTGGAACTCGGCCCCGAGGTCACCGGACCGCTGCTCACCGACGTCCCGGCGGCCTTCCACGCCGAGGTCAACGACGTGCTGCTGACCGGCCTCGCGCTCGCCGTCGCCGACTGGCGCCGCCGCCACGGCCACGCCCACCACACCCCGGCCCTGGTCGAGCTGGAGGGCCACGGCCGCGAACAGCTCGCCGACAGCCTCGACCTGTCCCGTACCGTCGGCTGGTTCACCGCCGCCTTCCCGGTCCGGCTCGACCCCGGCCCGCTGGACTGGGACGAGCTGTGGTCCGGCGGCCCCGCACTGGCCGCCGTGCTCAAGCGGATCAAGGAACAGCTGCGCGCCCTGCCCGACAAGGGCGTCGGCTACGGCCTGCTGCGCTACCTCAACCCGCACGCCGCCCGCGTCCTCGCCGGCCGCCCCGAGCCGCAGATCGGCTTCAACTACATGGGCCGCTTCGACGCCCGCACCGACGGCCTCTGGGAGCCGGCCGGCGGCGACGGCGTGGTCGGCACCGGCGCCCACCCCGCCATGCCGCTGCCGCACCTGCTGGACGTCACCCCGGCCACCGAGGACCGCCGGGACGGCCCGCACCTGATCGCCAACTGGTCCTGGGCCGGCCTGGCCGTCGCCGAGGAGGACGCCCGGGACGTCGCCGGGACCTGGTTCCGCGCCCTCGAACTGCTCGCCCGGCACACCGGGGCGGGCGGCCACACCCCCTCCGACTTCCCGCTGGTCCGGCTGGACCAGTCGGAGGTCGACGAGTACGAGACCGAACTCGCCGAGGCCGGCACCGCGTTGGCCGACGTGCTGCCGCTCACCCCGCTCCAGCAGGGCATGCTCTTCCACGCCGACTACGACGCGGCCGCGAGCGACGTCGACGTGTACACCCTGCAGATCGTCGCCGACATCGAGGGCGAGCTCGACCCGGCCGCCCTGCGCGCCGCCGGACAGGCCCTGCTCGACCGGCACCCCAACCTGCGCGCCGCCTTCCGCGCCCGGGCCGCCGGGGAGCCGGTGCAGCTGATCCCCCGGCACGCCGAACTCCCGTGGTCCGAGGCCGACCTGACCGGCCTGCCGGAGCCCGCCCGGGCCGAGGAACTGGCCCGGATCACCGAGGCCGAGCGCACCCGCCGCTTCGACCTCGCCGCGCCGCCGCTGCTGCGCTTCGCCCTGGTCACCCACGGGGAGGGCCGGCACCGGTTCATCTGGACCAGCCACCACATCCTGGTCGACGGCTGGTCGATGCCGCTGCTGGTCCGCGAGCTGTTCGCGCTCGGGTCCGTGCGGCGCACCTGGCCGGGCGCCGCGCCGGGCACCGCCGGCACCCCGCTGGCCGACCCGGCGCCGTACCGCAGCTACCTCGCCTGGCTGGCCGCCCAGGACAGCGAGGCGGCGCGGGGCGCCTGGCGGGAGGCGCTGGCCGACCTGCCGGAGCCCACCCTGCTGGTCCCGGCGGACCCGGCCAGGCGCCCGGCGCTGCCGGAGGCCGTCCGCACCGAGGTCCCGCGCGAGCTGACCGCCGCCCTCGCCGACTGGGCCCGCGGCCGGGGCCTGACCCTCAACACCGTGGTCCAGGGCTGCTGGGCCCTGCTGCTCGGCCGGCTCACCGGCCGCCAGGACGTCGTCTTCGGCGCCGTCACCTCCGGCCGCCCCGCCGAGGTACCGGACGTCGAGGCCATGATCGGCATGTTCCTCACCACCGTGCCGGTCCGGGCCCGGCTGCACCCCGGCGCCACCCTCGCCGAACTGCTGCACGCCCTCCAGGAGCAGCAGTCCGCGCTGCTCCCGCACGAGCACCTCGGGCTCGCCGCGATCCACCAGGCCGCCGGCCTCTCCGGCGAGGCCTTCGACACCGTGGTGCTGTTCGAGAACTTCCCGCTGGACGAGCAGGCCCTCGCCGGCGGCGACGGGCCCCGGGTGGTCCGTGCCGAGGCCCGGGACGCCCGGCACCACCCGCTCAGCCTGGTCGTCCACCCCGGGGAGGCGCTCAGCCTGCGCCTGGACTACCACCCGGCGCTGTTCACCCCCGCCGAGGTCGAGCGCGTCGCCCGGATCCTGCTGCACCTGCTGCGCACCGTCGCCGAACGGCCCGGGCTGCCGCTCGCCCGGATCGACGTCACCGCGCCGACCGACCTCACCGGCGCCGGCACCCCCGGCGAGCTGGGCGGACTGCTCGGCAGCTGGGACCCGTCCGTCGCCGAGGAGAGCCTCGGCGTGGTCGAGCGGGTCCGTACGGTCGCCGAGCGCACCCCCGAGGCCGTCGCCGTCCGGGACGGCAGCGGAGCCCTGGACTACCGGGAGCTGATCGAGTCGGCCGGCGGCCTGTCCGCGTCCCTCACCGCGGCCGGGGTGGGCACCGGTTCGGTCGTGGCGATGCTCGCGGAACCCGGCGCGTCCTTCGTCGCCGGCGTGCTCGGCGTCCTCGGCGCCGGCGCCGCGTACCTGCCGTTGGACCCGGCGGCGCCCGCCGCCCGCAACGCCGCCCTGCTGGCCGACAGCGGGGCCTCCCACCTGCTGGCCGGCGCCGG
>NZ_JBEPAK010000407.1:0-3715 GCF_040298565.1 Kitasatospora sp. NPDC001539
GGGCACTCCCCCGGCGGACCGGACTCCTGTGTGCGCGTGGTGCTCCGGGCGCCGCCCGGATGGCGCGGGCCGGTCGGGCCCGCGCCCGGTCAACCGATCAGCCGGTCAGCCGGTCAGCAGGGGCCGTTGTCGGCCCAGACGCCCCACTGGCCGCTCAGCGTCGGGTCCTCGCCCTTGGTCCACCACTTGTTGGTGTAGTAGTGGCCCTTCCAGGAGACCTTGGTGCCACCGGCCGCGTAGGTGGTGTTCGGGTCCCAGCTCGGGGCGGCCGGGCAGGTGACCGGCGGGGTCGGGGTGCCCGTCGGGGTGCCGGTGGGGGTGCCGGTCGGGGTGCCCGTCGGCGTACCGGTGGGGGTGCCGGTCGGGGTCTGGGTCGGCGTCGGCGTGCCGGTCGGCGGAGCAGGGCAGCCGGCGGCGGAGCCGTTGGTGGCGGTCACCATCTTGTCGAACAGGGCGGTGTTGGTGCCCAGGTCGTACAGCGAGAAGGCGAAGGAGCCGCCGAGGCCGTTGCAGTGGGCGTAGTCCAGCTTGGCCTGGATGGACCGGGCGTCCTCACCGCTCCAGAAGGTGTTGCCGTCGTAGAAGTAGGTGGCCTTGGCGGTGTCGTCCCAGAAGGTCTTGGACGGGTTGTCGACGAAGCCGCCGAGCTCCTTGTACATCTGGATGCCGGGGACGTTGCCGGACATCGCGGCACCGGCCGCCGGGCCGGTGGCGGGCTGGAAGAGGCCGTTCTTGCCGTTGTTCTGGACGCCCGTCCAACCGCGGTAGTAGAACGGCACCCCCATGTTGATCTTGTTGGCGGGGAAGCCGCCGGGGATGCCGTACTGGGCGTCGCCGACCGTCCACGCCTTGATGGCGTTGTCGATCGAGTACTTGCCGTTGCCCGGCTTGGCCGGGGTCGACGGGTCGTCCGGGCCCGAGTAGAGCGGCGCCTGGTGGTTCGTCGGCCCCTGCGGGTCCCAACCGCCGTGCATGTCGTAGGTCATGACGTCGAGGAAGGTGAGGTACTGGCCGATCTTGTCGGTCTCGACGTTCATGATCTTGTCCTGGCCGGCGCCGACCGCCGCCGACAGGGCGTAGGTCTTGCCGTCGGCCTTGCCCTGGGCGTCCAGCTGGGTGCGGAACTCCTTCAGCAGCGCCGTGAAGTTCTGCTTGTCCGCCGGGCTGGAGATGTTGCCGGTGTGGCCGCCGCCGCCCGGGTACTCCCAGTCGATGTCGACGCCGTCGAAGATGCCGGCCGCCGAGCCCGGGCCGCCGTAGCCCGCGTCGGTCGGGAGGTTGCCCTTGATGAACATGTCGAGGCAGGAGGACACCAGGTGCTTGCGCGAGGCGTCGGTGGCGGCGGCCGACGAGAAGTACTTGGAGTAGGTCCAACCGCCCAGCGAGATCAGGACCTTGAGGTTGGGGTTCTTCGCCTTCAGCTTCTTCAGCTGGTTGAAGTTGCCCGCGATCGGCTGGTTCCAGACGTCGCCGACGCCGTCGACCGAGATGTCCGCGCCGTAGCTCTTCTGGTAGTCGGCGAACGCGTCGCCGGCGCCGTCACCCGCGTTGGGGTTGTTGTCGTTCGTGTCGGCGGCCTTGGTGGCCTCGAAACACCCGAGGTCGGTCGGGTGGATGTTGGCGAAGTCGTAGATCAGGTAGTCCAGCTTCCCGGCCACGCCGGTGCTCTGGATCGTCTTGGGGTAGTACGCGTTCGCGTACACCGACCACTGGTCGAAGTAGGCCACCTTGATGCCGCCGCTGGTGGCGGGGGCGCCGGTGGAGTTGGTGGTCGCGGCGTTGGCCGCGCCGCCGCCGGACAGCGCGAGGCCCGCGCCGAGCAGCAGGGAGGCGGCGGTGCCGGCCGCGACGGCGGCCAGGCTCTTCGGTCGGCGCCGGCGGGCGCCCTCCGGAGCCGGGGTCCCGGCCCTTTCGATGCGTGAGCGCAGCATGGGTGCGTGACTCCTGGTTGTGGGGGATGCCGTCGTCCCGGTGGGGTGACGCGTCCGGAGTGGGGCCGGACGACCGGGACATGACAGGTCTGGGTGGGGAATCGAGCGGATCAGGCCGTGACGGACACCGGGATGTGCCGAACCGGCGCCCCCGGCGCGAGGCCGGTGACGCCGGTTCAGGGGCTCCCTGCACCTGGGCATTAAAAATGGACTAGACCAACTCCGGCGTCAAGGGGTGCTGCCGGCCCTTGAGCCGTGCTTAAGGTTCGTCCCCGCTCCAGGCGGGCGGCTCAGTACCGGACGGCGTTCGCCACCTCGGCCTTGACCGTGCCCGAGAGGTCCAGGTGACTGCTCGCGCCGGCCTGGGTGCTCTGACCGGCCGCCAGGTCCGGGACGGTCACCGCCGTCGCGTCCAGCACCTTGCCGTTCCCGTCGGTGAAGTTCACCTGGATCACGTACCGGTAGGACTGCTGGCCGTGGTTGGTGACGGTCAGCTGGACCAGCGTCTTGCCGTCCGTCCCGGTGGTCACCGCCCCGACGGTCACGTCCCCCTTGGCGTCGAGCCCGCCCTTGACCCCGGCCACCGCGGACGAGGCCGCCGAGACCGCCTCCGAGGCCCGGGCCTGCGCCGAGGCGAGCGCCGAACTCGCCCCGCCCGCCGCCGAGGCCAGCGCCGACCCCGCCCCACCCGCCGCCGAGGCCAGCTTCGAGGCGGCCGAGGCCGCGGCGCTCGCCGCGTTCTGCACCTCGGTCGCCGCCGAGGAGGCCGTACCGCTCGCGCTCTTGCCGGACGAACACCCCGCCAGCACCGCGACGCCGATGACGGCCGCCGCCAGCGCTCCGGCCGCCACGGCATGGTGACGACCCGACGGCGGTGCCGGGGGACGGGCGGTGACGCGGGATCCGGGTGTGGCTCGGGTCAGCGGCTGGCGTTCCATGCGGGTCCTCGTTTCTGCGCGGCGCCGGGCTGCCCGGCACACCTCCCCGACCGCCCTCCGAGGACGACCGGACCGCCGCCAGCAGAGCTGCTGCCTCCGGATGACGGGGGAACGCCCCCAGCTACGACAGTCCCGAACCCTCCTGCTCGTCCGCCTCCACCGCCGCCCGCTCCTCCCGCAGCCGCACCACGTGCCGGCGCCGTGCCACCACCCCGTACGCGCCGGCCGCGCTCGCCAGGAACGCCAGCGTGCCCAGCCACGGACGGTCGAAGGCGTGCCCGGTCAGGTGGTCCAGCGAGTACCGCCCGGGCCCGGCCAGGCCGATCGCCAGCCCGGTCGCACCGAGGAGGGCCGGGTACTCGTAGCCGCCGGACATCGCGAAGAAGCCCGCCGGGGCGTGCACCGACACCGCGCCGGCCATCGTCCCGGCCACCACCGCGCCCGCCGCCGGGGTGGCCAGCCCGGCCACCAGCAGGGCACCGCCGCCCGCCTCGCCGAGGCCCGCCGCGATGGCGCTCTCCCGGGCCGGATGGAAGCCCATGTGGTCCATGGCCTGGGTGGTGCCCTCCAGGCCGCCGCCGCCGAACCAGCCGAACAGCTTCTGGGTGCCGTGCGCGATCAGCACCCCGCCGACGGCGCTGCGCAGGGCCAGCAGGCCCAGGTCCTTACGGTTCAGGCACATGTCGCATCCTCGTTTCCGCCAGGGGGTGGTGCTACCTCCATGGCACCCGAGAGCGCTCACCCGTTCGAGCCGGGACCGCCATCCGGGCGACATCCCCGACGGCGGGGACCGGCCCACCGCCCGGCACACGAGCGGCCCGCCACGCCCGGGCCCGGGGCGTGGCG
>NZ_JBEPAK010000408.1:0-3700 GCF_040298565.1 Kitasatospora sp. NPDC001539
GCGGGGGGGTGCCCGGCCGCTCGGCGGCCGTGCACCCCGTGACGCCTCGGTGGCGGTTTCCTCAGTGGCCGCCGCAGCAGCCGCCGTCCGCGCCGCCGCACTGGCAGGGCGCGCCGGACTGGCAGCCGCATCCGCAGCCCGGGCCGCAGCCGCAGCCGGCCGCGAGGACGGGCAGCAGTTTCGGGGCGGGCGGCTCGACGGGGTCATGGGCGGTTGCCGGTCGGCTCGGGTTGGCCTTCATCGAGCTCTTCCCTCCTCTGACGGGCGCACTCCTGTGCCCCCGAGATCGAGTGAAGCGGCCGATCGGAGGGAGCGTCAACAGGCGCGCAGTGGTGGGACGTACGGGGGAACGTGCGCCCGCACCACCCTCGCCGCAGGTTTACCCACTTCCGGGAGGAGAGCCGGTCACCCGCCGGGCCTGCCACCCGCCCCTGCCGGTCACTCGCCGCGCCGGTCACCCGCCGCGCCGGTCACCCGCCGACCCCGTCATCCCGCCTCGACGGCTCCCGCCGCCTCGGTGGCGGCCACGAACTCGGCCACGTGCTCGCCCGTCACCAGGTACACGACGCGCTTGGCGACCGACACCGCGTGGTCCGCGAAGCGCTCGTAGTAGCGGCCGACCAGGGTGATGTCGACGGCGGTCTCGATGCCGTGGTGCCAGCGGTCGTCGATCAGGTGCGACAGCAGCTCGCGGTGCAGGCTGTCGATGGCGTCGTCGTCCTGCTCCAGCTCCAGGGCCTTGTCGACGTCCTTGGTGGCGATCACCAGGCCCGTCTTGGCCACCAGCCGCTGGGCGAGCTGCCCCATCTCCAGGACGGTGGACTGGAGGTCGGTCGGCACGGCCGTCTCCGGGTAGCGCATCCGCGCGACCTTGGCGACGTGCCGGGCGAGGTCCCCGCAGCGCTCCAGGTCGGCGCTCATCCGCAGCGAGGTGACCACGATGCGCAGGTCCGTGGCGACGGGCTGCTGCCGCGCGAGCAGGTCGATGGCGCGGTTCTCCAGCTCGTGGTGGAGGTCGTTGACCTTCTCGTCGGCGGCGATGACGCTCTCCGCCAGCGCCAGGTCCGCGTCGAGGAGGGCGGTGGTGGCCCGCCCCATGGCCGAGCCGACCAGCCGGGCCATCTCGACCAGGCCGTCGCCGATCGAGTCCAGTTCCTCGTGGTACGCGTCGCGCATGTTCTCTCCTCAGTAGCTGTGTCGGTGGCGGTGCCGACCGGTCAGCCCGTCCGACCGCCGTTCCGGCGTCCGGGTGACCGCTGCTGGTGGCGCGAATCGTACGCGCACACCTGAGACGGTGGCCGCTGGCGGCCGCGCCGTTCTCTCCCACACGGGCTGCACAGCCAACCCTCCGCCGTTCGGGCGACGTCGTACGGCCGGTGCGGTGAATCGGCAGCTACGTGAAGGTGAATTCTCGGCAACGCGTGGTCGATGCCTTGATCCAGCCCTTGGGGAGTGCCCTGGCCGTACGCTTACGCTGGCCACATGGACGTGAACGTGGCCGCTGCCGCCGCCTGTGCCATAGCCGGGCTCGGCGTCGGCCTCACCGCCTCCATCGCCTTCCGCTGGAGCGAGCGCGAGCAGGCCAAGGGCAGGCAGCCCGGCGGCAGGCACTACGGCCGGTACCAGGCACTGGGCACCGGCAACCCGGAACCCCCGCTCCCGCCGGGGGTGGACACCGTACTCTCCGTGCTGCGCTCCTGCGCGATCGTGCTGGGCGAGGGCGACGAGGTGGTCAAGGCCAGCTCGGCGGCGTACGCGATGGGCCTGGTGCGCGGCGGCGCGGTCGCCGTGGACCCGATGCTCGCACTGGCGCGCGCCACCCGCCGGGACGGCGAGATCCGGCAGGTCGAGCTGGAGGTGCCCCGCCCGGGCGCCGCCCGTGCCGCGGAGCCGCTCGCGGTGTCGGTCCGGGTCGCCCCGCTGGGCTCCCGACTGGTGCTGGTGCTGGTCGAGGACCAGACCGAGCGCCGCCGGGTGGAGGCCGTCCGCCGGGACTTCGTCGCCAACGTCAGCCATGAGCTCAAGACTCCGGTGGGTGCCCTGTCCCTGCTGTCCGAGGCGGTCGCCGACGCGGCCGACGACCCGGAGGCGGTGCAGCGCTTCGCCGGCCGGATGCAGGTCGAGGCGACCCGCCTGGCCAGCCTGGTGCAGGAGATCATCGACCTCTCCCGGGTCCAGGACGACCGGCTGATGGCCGATCCGGAGCCGGTCGCGGTGGACGAGCTGATCGCCGAGGCGATCGACCGCTGCCGCCAGCAGGCCGCCGCCAAGCAGATCCTGATCGCGGCCGGCGGCATCGCCGGGCTCTACCTGCACGGCAACCGGGGCCAGCTCGCCGCCGCCCTCGGCAACCTGGTGGAGAACGCCGTCAACTACAGTCCGCCCCGCACCCGGGTGGCGATCGCCACCCGCCGGATCTCGAGCGCCGCGGCGCTCGGCGAGGCGGACGGCGAGCTGATCGAGGTCTCGGTGACCGACCAGGGCATCGGCATCTCCGAGAAGGACCGCGAGCGGGTCTTCGAACGCTTCTACCGGGTCGACCCGGCCCGCTCCCGGCAGACCGGCGGGACCGGCCTCGGCCTGTCCATCGTCAAGCACGTCGCCGCCTCGCACGGCGGCACGGTCTCGGTGTGGAGCGTCGAGGGCCAGGGGTCGACCTTCACCCTCCGGCTGCCCGCAGGACAGGCGCCCGCCGACGACCGCCCCGCCGGCGAAGCCGACGGCGACCGGTCCACCGGCGACCGCCCCGCCGCTGCCGACGCCGACGCCGACACCGGTGCCGCCGCTGACGTCTCCGTCGACGCTGCCGACGGGACCGCCCCACGAACCCTCACCCCGGACCGTCCGCACGGCACGGCCCATCCGCTCTCCGCCGGGGAGCGGAAAGAACCCCTGACAACCCCAACCACGCTTGCCCCGGAGGCCCGATCGTGACCCGAGTACTGGTGGTCGAGGACGAGGAGTCGTTCAGCGACGCCCTCTCGTACATGCTCCGCAAGGAGGGCTTCGAGGTGGCCGTCGCCGCCACCGGGCCCGACGCCCTGGAGCAGTTCGAACGCAACGGCGCCGACCTCGTCCTGCTCGACCTGATGCTGCCGGGTCTCCCGGGCACCGAGGTCTGCCGCCAGCTCCGGGTGCGCTCCAACGTCCCGGTGATCATGGTGACCGCCAAGGACAGCGAGATCGACAAGGTCGTCGGGCTGGAGATAGGCGCTGACGACTACGTCACCAAGCCGTACTCGACCCGGGAGCTGGTCGCCCGGATCCGCGCGGTGCTGCGCCGCCGCGGCGAGGACGGCGGCGCGGGCGAGAACGGCGGCGGCCCGGGCGCCCTGGAGGCGGGCCCGGTCCGGATGGACGTCGACCGGCACGTGGTGACGGTGGACGGCGCCAAGGTCGACCTGCCGCTCAAGGAGTTCGACCTGCTGGAGATGCTGCTGCGCAACGCGGGCCGGGTGTTGACCCGCATGCAGCTGATCGACCGGGTCTGGGGCGCGGACTACGTCGGCGACACCAAGACCCTGGACGTCCACGTGAAGCGCCTGCGGGCCAAGATCGAGCCCGACCCGGGCGCGCCCCGCTACCTGGTCACCGTCCGCGGCCTCGGCTACAAGTTCGAGCCGTAGGCCGCCGAGCGGCGGGAACGGTGGGCCCGGGCCGTCGCGCCCGGCCCGCAGGACCTCCGACACGCGGAAGGCCC
>NZ_JBEPAK010000409.1:0-3669 GCF_040298565.1 Kitasatospora sp. NPDC001539
CTTCCTTTCGGTCCCGCGGCCGGGCGGGGGCGGGGCCCGGGCCCGGGGTCGGGCGCGGGGCGGGCGGGCGGCAGCGCGCCGGCCGCCTCCTCCACCTCCAGCAGCGAGGCCGAGTGGCGCTCCGCCTCGAAGGCCGCCGCGCCGCCGCGCAGGCCGAACAGCCGCTTGGAGAGCATGATCCACAGCACCGCCGCGATGTTCAGCAGCAGGGTGCAGACCTTGACCGGGCTGACGTGCTCGTGCAGCTCGTAGCCCTCCAGCGGCAGGAAGGCCGCGGTGGCGACCACGGTCAGGTACTCGGCCCAGCGCTTGCCCAGCCAGAGGCCGACCGCCTCGACGATCTCGATCAGCGCGTACGCCACCAGTGCGCCGGCGACGACCAGCAGGGTCTTCTTCTGGTACCCGAAGGTCTTGCGGATCGTCTCGACGATCGGGGCGTGGTCGAGGTCCCAGTGGAAGTGGTCGGCGACCGGCCTGAACACCGTCAGGTCCTCGTCGAAGACCCGCTGCACGGCCTCCTGGCTGTTGGAGAACTTCCACACGCCCCAGGCGATCAGGATGATGACGATGCCGCGCAGCACCCGCTCGACGGCCAGGAAGCGCAGGATGAAGAGGTCCCGCAGGGCCTTGCCGCGCGGCACCAGCGGGGCGTCCGCCGCCGGGCCGGAACCGTGCGGGGCGCCGAGCGCGAAGTCGCCGCAGCGCAGGCAGCGCCAGGCGTCGCCGACGGCGGTGGCGGTGTGCAGCCGGGCGGCCAGCTCGGGTTCGGTCGGCGCGTAGGTGACGTGCCCGCGCTTGGCGCAGGTCCTGCGGTCCCAGTCCCGCTTGAACATGGTGTGGCCACCCCCGTGTGCGATGCGTCGGGCGCGACCCGGTCGGTGGGCGCGCGGGCACGAGGATAGGGGGTGCGGGCGGCGGAGCGCCGCGCCCGGCGCGGTCCGGCACACAGCTGTGACACCGCCGGTGCGTCCGGTGACCCGGGCGGGGGTGCCGCTGTGAGATCGGGCACGGTGGCCGCCCCGCCCCGGGGCCCGGACGTGTGCTCGGTGATAATGGGCCGGAAGGCTTGTGAGTTGCTTCACAAGCATGCCGCGCCTCCGACCCCCGTATTGAGGTATCCATCGTGAACAGCAGCGCCGTCCACCGCCTGCGCCTGGTCTCCGCCCCCGAGGGGATCTCCTTCGTCCTGCTGCTCATCTGCTCGGTGCTGAAGCGGACCACGTCCTTCGACGCCGTGCCGGTGATGGGCATGGTCCACGGCATCCTGTTCATCCTGTACGTGGTCTTCTGGATCCAGGCCTGGCAGGCGCAGAAGTGGGACGCCAAGCGCGGCGTCCTGCTGTTCGTGCTCTCGGTGCTGCCGCTGGGCGGCTTCTTCGCCGAGCGGATGCTCGGCCGCGAGGAGCGCGGGGAGCTGGAGACCGCCGCCGCCACTGCCTGACCCGCACGCGTGGACGGCGACGGGCTGCCACGGCCTCCTCTCCCGAAGGGCCGCGGCAGCCCGTCGCCGTCTCCCGTCGGAAGCGGCCCGGCGGGGGTGCGTCCGGGGTGCGTCTAGTTGACGTTCACCCCGCTCCAGGCCGCGGCCACCGTCTGGTACTCGGTGCTGCTCGCGCCGTAGAGGTCGGAGGCGGCCTTGAGCGTCGCGGTGCGGGCGGCCTTGTAGTTGGTCGTCGAGGTCATGTAGACGGTCAGCGCGCGGTACCAGATCGCGGCCGCCTTGTTCCGGCCGATCCCGGTCACCTTCGCGCCGTTGGAGGTCGGGCTGTTGTAGCTGACGCCGTTGATCACCTTGGCGCCGCTGCCCTCGGCGAGCAGGTAGAAGAAGTGGTTGGCCACGCCCGAGGAGTAGTGGACGTCCTTGTTGCCGACGCCCGAGGACCAGTAGTCGGCCGACTGGCCGTCCTTGGAGGGCTTGTCCATGTACCGCAGCGGCGTGCCGTTGCCGTTGATGTTGAGCTTCTCGCCGATCAGGTAGTCCGGCGGGTCCGCGGGCAGGTTGGCGTACCACTCGACCATGGTGCCGAAGATGTCCGAGGTGGCCTCGTTGAGGCCGCCGGA
Organism: Kitasatospora sp. NPDC001539; assembly: GCF_040298565.1. Taxonomy (NCBI): domain Bacteria; kingdom Bacillati; phylum Actinomycetota; class Actinomycetes; order Kitasatosporales; family Streptomycetaceae; genus Kitasatospora; species Kitasatospora sp. NPDC001539. Next base: position 2,062 of record NZ_JBEPAK010000409.1, read on the forward strand.
CTCGCCCGAGTAGTTCAGGCGGGCGGTGGCCGCGGTGACGCCGTGGCTCATCTCGTGGCCGGAGACGTCGACGGCGGTGAGCGGGTGGGTGTTGCCGGACCCGTCGCCGTAGGTCATGCAGAAGCAGGAGTCGTCCCAGAACGCGTTGACGTAGTTGGAGCCGTAGTGGACCCGGCTGGCGGCGCCGACGCCGTTGTTCTTGATGCCGTTGCGGCCGAAGGTGCTCTTGTAGAAGTCCCAGGTGACGGCCGCGCCGAACTGGGCGTCCACGGCGGCGGACTCGCGGTTGGAGGGCGAGCCGTTGCCCCAGGAGTTCGTGGTGTTGGCGAACAGGGTGCCGCTGCCCGAGCTGCCGCCCTTGAGGTCGGTGGTGGACTGGCCGCCGCGGGAGGCGTCCTTGAGCGTGTAGGTCGAGCCGCTCTGGGTCGTGGTCAGGGTGACGGTGCCGACGTTGACGCCCTTGCCGGTGCCGGTGGCGGTCTGCACCTGTTCCTGGCTGGACAGCACCTGGCCGGTGGCGGCGTCGGTGACCACCTCCTGGCGGCTCGGGGTGCCGTCGGCCCGCTCGCCGCGCACCACCGTGCGGTGGGCCAGCCGCGGGCTGCCGTCGGCGGCCCAGACCACCAGCTCGGGCGCGTCGGCGCCGTCCACCCGGCTGAGGGCCGGCTCGTCCGCGTCGGCGGCCTGTCCGACCGTCGCCCGGACGGCGTCGGTGGCCCGCTGGGCGGCCTGGCCGGCGGCCAGCGCGGGGGTGGTGGCGGGCAGCGACAGCCGGCCGGCGAAGGCGTGGTCCACCGAGCCCACCGAGCCGTCCGGACGCTGGTGGACGACCAGGTCGCCGCCGAGCACCGGCAGACCGGCGAAGGTGCGGTCGTAGCGCAGGTGCCGGGTGCCGTCGGCGTCCACCACGGCGTCCCGGGCGACCAGTTGCTCCTGGCCGCCGAGGGCCAGCTGCCGCGCGAGCGGGGCGCTCTGCGCGGCGGCCAGCGCGAGCGGCGCGGCCGACGGCCGGTCGGGCGCGGGGGCGGCCGCCTGGGCGGCGGGGAGGGCGGCGATCTGGACGACGCCGGCGAGCAGGGCGGTGGCGGAGAGTACGGCCGGGAGGGTCAGCTTTCGCTTCACGTGCGGGGGGTTCCCTTCCACGAGACCCGCGGATGCCTGCGGGTGCGCCGCCTACCGGGGCGCCGGGGTTGGCGCCGTTGGGGCGGTGGGGCGCGGACGTGCGGCTCCTGTGCGGCTTCTGACGGACCGCCGGTCGGGTGGGGGCGGCGGTCGTCGGACGGGAGCTTGGTCAGAAGCATGACAATCCGTGTCCGGAAAGAACAGGGCGCCCACCGGGATTGGCCAGGAGTCGCCAGCGCCGGTACGGATGGTTCGGTTGCCCTCCCGTGCCCGGAATCCGCGGTTCGTCCCCCTGGCGGGACTCCGCCAGCCGTCCGGCCTTGACAGCGGGCGGTACCTCGACGGCGCCAGGGCTCGACGGCGCCGGGCATCGACGGCGCCAGGGGTTCGACGGCGCCAAGACCATCAACGGCGTCAGCTACAACAGCCCGACCTCCAACGGCTCCACCCTCGCGGGCATCGGCCGGGACAAGGCCGCGCAGATCT
>NZ_JBEPAK010000410.1:0-3653 GCF_040298565.1 Kitasatospora sp. NPDC001539
CAAGCGCGCCCAGCACTACAACTGGCCACCACCACAACCAGCAACACCAACCGTCACCCCGCGCGACACAACCTAAAGTCACCAGCATTGGGCCTAGAGCCCGTCCTCACCCGGCCTCCGGTCCCCGGTCCCCGGCCTCCGGCCTCCGGCCTCCGGTCTCCGGTGTCAGGGCCGCGGGGCCGGTATCCGCGGTCGTGGCTGGGGCGGCTGGTACGCCGGCCGGTGCGACTGGTGCGGCTGCTGGTAGACCGAGCCGTCGGCCCGGGGGAACGGCCGGGCCGCCAGGGGTTCCGAGGGCGGCCGACCGCCCGCCGTCGGGTGGGCGGAGCCCGGCACCCGGGCCCGCTGCGCGGCGATCTGGCGGGAGATCAGGATCTCCAGCAGGCACCACATGGTCCCGAACACCCCGAGGCCCATGGCCATCAGCGCCGGCACCAGCATCCCACTGCCCGCGTACGAGGCCAGCGTCGCGACGACCACGCCGACCAGTGTGAAGGCGAGCGAGAGCACCGCCCGGACGGCGGCGGCGCGCACCTCGTCGGGAAGGCGGCGACGGCGGCGTGGCACGGACATCGAGCGACCCCCAGGCGCGGATCCGGCGGCGGGCACGGGACGGGCGCGCGCGGCGTGCGCCCCAACGGTTCACTCTGCCCCACCGGTCCGCGAGTATGCGTCCGAACCCACCGAACTGCCCGCAAACCGTCTCATCCGGACAGGAGCCGCCGGCGGGTCAGCCCAGCTGCTGGTCGAGCTCCTCCAGCGCGCCCGTCACGATCGTCCGCATCGCCGACTCGGCGTGGGCGGCGTCGCCCGAGCAGATCGCGTCCGCGACCTCGCGGTGCAACCGGATCGCGTACGGCTCCGGCTGATGGGGCATCAGATGGTACTCCGTCCGCCCGGTGAGCACCGCCCCCACCGTGTCCCCGAGGTGGGCGAACATCTCGTTGCCGGAGGCGCGCAGCACCAGCGAGTGGAAGGCGATGTCGTGTCCGAGGAAGGTGGTGAGGTCCGCCGCCCGTGCGGAGACGGTCAACTCCACGGCCAGTGCGCTGAGTTCGCGCCGATCGTCGTCGGTCGCGTGGACGGCGGCGAGCGCGGCCGCAGCGGGCTCGACGGCCACCCGCAGCGAGCCGAGCGAGCGCAGCTGGGCCGGGCGGTCGGATCCGGCCAGCCGCCACCGGATCACCATCGGGTCGAAGACGTCCCAGAGCGACTTCGGCTGCACGGTGATCCCGACCCGTCGCCGGGAGGCCACCAGCCGCATCCCCTCCAGGACCCGCACCGCCTCCCGGACCACCGTCCGGGAGACGCCGAACCGCTCTTCGAGATCCTCCCCGCGCAGCACCGCGCCCTCGGGGATCTCCCCGGACGCGATCGCCGGCCCGAGTTCGTCAAGCACCCGACCGGGCAGCCCCTGGATCTCCATCCGCTCAGGGTAGACGCCGAGCGGCCGCGACCCGACCCCGGCCTGCGGTTCCGGCGGGCCGGGGAGTAAAAGTATGACGATTTGGTTTCCACCTCTTGAATACGTCATATCTTTGAAGCGATAGTGGCGGCCTGCAACGAAGGAGCACCACCCATGGCTCTCAGCGTCGAGAACCACGACCACCCGGTCGCACCCCCCGCCGTCGTGGTGATGGGCGTCTCCGGCGTCGGCAAGACGACCCTGGCCCGCCTCCTGGCCGACCGCCTCGGTCTCCCCTTCGCCGAGGCGGACGACTTCCATCCGCCGGCCAACATCGCCAAGATGTCCGCCGGCATCCCGCTGGACGACCGGGACCGCGAACCCTGGCTGCGCGCCATCGGTGCCTGGCTCGAGGAGCGCACCGCGGCCGGCACCGGCGGCGTGGTCACCTGCTCGGCGCTGAAGCACGGCTACCGCGACATCCTGCGCGCGGACGCCCCGGAGGCCTTCTTCCTGCACCTCAGCGGCGGTCACGAGCTGGTCGAGGACCGGCTCGCCCACCGCACCGACCACTTCATGCCGGTGTCGCTGCTCGGCTCCCAGTACGCCGCCCTGGAACCCCTGGGCGCGGACGAGCGCGGCGCCGTCCTGGACGTGGGCCCGTCCCCCGAAGAACTCGTCGAGAAGGCCGTGGCGCTGCTGCGGCCCGTCAATGGAGACCTCACGTGAGCGAGCGAAGCGAGCGAGCCATCAGAAGACGCGTACGGGCGCACGCCCCGGCCGCGCGAAGCGAGGCGGGCGCATGAGCACCGTCCCCACCCTCCTGGCGGCCGCCCCGCCGGCCCTGCCGCACACCGGCAGCAACACCCAGCTGCTGGTCGCGGTACTGCTCAGCATCGGTGCGATCATCCTGTTGATCACCAAGCTGAAGCTGCACCCCTTCCTCGCCCTCACGCTCGGCTCCGGGCTGCTGGCCGTCGTCGCCGGCGCCCCCTTCGACAAGCTGCTGAACAGCTTCTCCACCGGCTTCGGGGCCACCGTCACCAGCGTCGGCCTGCTGATCGGCCTGGGTGCGATGCTCGGCAAACTGCTGGCCGACTCCGGTGGCGCCAACATCATCGCGGACACCGTGCTGTCCCGGACCGGCCCCCGGGCGCTGCCGTGGGCGATGGCGCTGATCGCCGCCCTGCTCGGCCTGCCGCTGTTCTTCGAGGTCGGCGTCGTCCTGCTGATCCCGATCGTGCTGCTGGTCGCCCGCCGCGGCAACGTGCCGCTGATGCGGGTCGGCATCCCGGCGCTGGCCGGCCTGTCGGTCCTGCACGGCCTGGTCCCGCCGCACCCGGGCCCGCTGGTCGCCATCGACGCGCTGAAGGCCGACCTCGGCATCACCCTGGCGCTCGGCCTGCTGATCGCCGTCCCGACCCTGGTCATCGCCGGTCCGCTGTTCTCCCGGGTGGCCGAGCGGTGGGTGGGTCCGCTGGAGATCCCGACCGCCGTCACGCCCGAGGAGCCGGTCGAGCGCGAGCGCACGCCGTCCTTCGGCGCGGTCCTGGCGACCATCCTGCTGCCCGTGGTGCTGATGCTCGGCAAGGCCCTCGCGGACGTCGTGGTCGACGACCCGAAGGCGACGGTCCAGCGGATCCTCGACTTCGTCGGCTCCCCGCTGATCGCCCTGCTCGCCGCCACCCTGCTCGGCATGCTGACCCTCGGCAGGGCGGCCGGCTTCGACAAGGCGCGGATCTCCGACACCGTCGGCAAGGCGCTGGGCCCGATCGCGGGCATCGTCTTCATCGTCGGCGCGGGCGGTGGCTTCAAGCAGACGCTGATCGACGTCGGCGTCGGGGACATGGTGAAGCACTGGTCCGCCCAGTGGCACATCTCGGCGCTGCTGCTGGGCTGGCTGATCGCGGTGCTGATCCGGCTGGCCACCGGCTCGGCGACGGTCGCCACCATCACCGCGGCCGGCATCGTCTCCCCGCTCGCGGCGAACATGTCCTCGACCCACTCGGCCCTGCTGGTGCTCGCGGTGGGCGCCGGTTCGCTGTTCTTCTCGCACGTCAACGACGCGGGCTTCTGGCTGGTGAAGGAGTACTTCGGGATGAGCGTCGGGCAGACGCTGAAGTCCTGGTCGGTGATGGAGACTGTGATCTCGGTCGTCGCGATCGCCCTGATCCTGCCCCTGAGCCTGATCGTCTAGCGCGCGGGCGAGCCCGGAGGGGCGGCACCCGTACCGTACGGGCGCCGCCCC
>NZ_JBEPAK010000411.1:0-3627 GCF_040298565.1 Kitasatospora sp. NPDC001539
GCCCGGTACCGGGCACGGGCGGCGCACCCGCCCTGGGATAATGGGCGGCGCAGGACCCGGCCGTGTTCCCGGCGCCGACGAGAACGCACAAGCCGCACGTGCTCGTTCGATCGAAAGGTCATCCGTGGCTGACCAGACCTTGCTCGCCGCCCAGCGCCAGGCGCTGATCCTGGAGGCGATCCGCCGGACCGGCGCGATCCGGGTCGCCGAACTGGTCGAGCAGTTCGGCGTGTCCGACATGACCATCCGCCGGGACCTCGACGCCCTGGTCCGCCAGGGCGCCGTGGAGAAGGTCCACGGCGGCGCGGTGGCGACCGGGTCGGCGAGCACCTTCGAACCCGGCTTCGACGCCAAGTCCGGGCTGGAGGAGGGCACCAAGGCCGCGCTCGCGGACGCCGCGGTCAAGCTGGTGGAGCCGGGCAGCGTGGTGGCGCTCTCGGGCGGGACGACGACCTACGCCGTCGCCGCCAGGCTGCTGGAGGTCCCGGAGCTGACGGTGGTGACCAATTCGCTGCGCATCGCGGACCTGCTGTGGGCGGCCGGGAGCGACGGGAGGGAGACCGCCCCGTCGCTGCTGCTGACCGGTGGATCGCCCACCCGCTCGGCGGCCCTGGTCGGGGCGCTCGCCGACCAGACGATCCGGTCGCTGCACGTGGACCTGCTGATCCTGGGTGTGCACGGGGTGAGCGAGCAGGCCGGCCTCACCACGCCCAACCTCGCCGAGGCGCAGACCAACCGGGCCCTGATCGCCTCGGCACGCCGCACCGTGGTGGTCGCGGACCACACCAAGTGGGGCGTGGTCGGGCTGAGCAGCTTCGCGAACCTGACGGAGGTCGACTGCTTCGTCACCGACGACGCCCTGCCGGCGACCGCGCGCGAGGTGCTCGCCGAGTCCGTCGGCGAGCTCGTCGTCGTCCCGGCGGGCGGCTGAGCGGGCACCCGGACGACCGGCCGAGCGGTCGCCCGGACGACAGGCTGGGCGGGCACCCGAGCGGGCGGTCGTCCGGGCGCCCGTACGGACGGTCGTACGGGCGGCCGTACGGGCGGTCGTACGGGCGGCCGGGCGGCGCCCGGTCAGGCCACCCGGCGGGCTCCCGTCGAGGGGACGGCGGTGAAGACCACCGGCGGGCGGTAACCCGCCGAGCCGAAGGCCGATCGCACCGCCTCCGCGACCGGTTCCGCGTCCGCCTCCGCGACCAGGGCGACGACCGACCCGCCGAAGCCGCCGCCGGTCATCCGCGCGCCCAGTGCCCCGGCGGCGACGGCGGCCTCGACCGCCAGGTCGGTCTCCGCGCAGGAGACCCGGAAGTCGTCGCGCAGCGACGCGTGTCCGGCCGTCAGGATCGGGGCCAGCGCGGCCGTCGCGCCGTGCTCCAGCCGCTCCACGGTCTCGGTGACGCGTTCGTTCTCGGTCACCACGTGCCGGACCAGCGAGCGGAGTTCGCCGGGCAGCCGGCCCAGCGCCGGGTCCAGGTCGGCGACCGCGAGGTCGCGCAGCGCGGGGAGGCCGAGCAGCTCGGCGGCGCGCTCGCAGCCGGCCCGCAGGGCCGCGTAGGCGCCGTCGCCGAGGTCGTGCTTGACCTTGGTGTCGATGACCAGCAGTCGCAGTCCCGCCGCCTCGAGGTCGAACGGCACGTGCCGCTGCTGCAGCGTCCGGGTGTCCAGGAACAGCGCGGTGCCGGCCGTGCAGCAGGCGGAGGCCATCTGGTCCATCACGCCGCAGGGCACGCCGACGAAGGCGTTCTCGGCCCGCTGGGCGACCAGGGCGAGCTGCGGGCCGGTCAGGCCGAGGCCGTGGAGGTCGTTCAGGGCCGCGGCCGTCGCGCACTCCAGGGCGGCCGAGGAGGAGAGGCCGGCCCCGGTCGGCACGTCGCTGTCGATGAACAGGTCGGCCCCGCCGACGGGGTGCCCCGCCTCGGCGAGCGCCCAGAACACGCCCGCCGGGTAGGCGGCCCAGCCGGCCACCACGCCCGGGGCCAGGCCGTCGAGGGCGAGGTCGGTGACCCTGCCGTCGCCCTGGGCGCTGTAGAGCCGCAGCCGTCGGTCCGCCCGGCCCCGGGCGGTGACCCGGGTGGTGTGCGGGAGGGCGATGGGCAGGACGAAGCCGTCGTTGTAGTCGGTGTGCTCGCCGATCAGGTTGACCCGGCCGGGGGCGGCCCACGTGCCGCTCGGCCGTGCCCCGTGGACGGCCTCGAAGTCGGTGGCGGCCTCGTCGATCATCGCGTTCAGCTCCATGCCTGGTGCGCGGGTGGGGTCCCCGCCGGCGGTGTCGATCAGCGAGCGGGAGCTCATTCCGACATAATCAAACACGACCACCCTCAGGGTCAACATCCGCGATGACCATGTTCAGTCGGGTCGGCTCGGCGAACCGGGGCGCGCCCCGACCAGCCGGGATGCTTGTTGACAAGCGATCGTCTCTGTTTGAATCTGTTGAAGCTCGAAAACTGCCGGGGCGACGTCCCACGCGTAAGGAGTACAGCGGTGCACAGAACCGCCACCAAGCTGGCCGACGGCCGCGAACTGGTCTACTTCGACCGGGAGCCGGGCGCGCTCCGCGACGTCACCGACGAACGCCCCCTGGAGCCCGCGGCGAGCCTCTCCGAGATCCGGCTCGACCCGGTGCTCGGCGAGTGGGTGACGGTGGCGGCGCACCGCCAGCAGCGCACCTACCACCCGCCGGCCGGCGAATGCCCGCTGTGCCCCTCCCGCGACGGGCGGCTCAGCGAGATCCCGGCGGCCGACTACGAGGTGGCGGTCTTCGAGAACCGCTTCCCCTCGCTCGCCACCGGCGCCGCCGACCACGTCGCGGAGCGGGACGCGCCCCTGCACACCCTCCGGCCCGGCAACGGCCGCTGCGAGGTGGTCTGCTTCACCTCCGATCACGACGCCTCCTTCGCCGACCTGGACGAGGCCCGGGCCCGACTGGTGCTGGACGCCTGGACGGACCGCACGGCGGAACTCTCCGCCCTGCCCGGCGTCCGGCAGGTGTACTGCTTCGAGAACCGCGGCGCGGAGATCGGGGTCACCCTCGCCCACCCGCACGGCCAGATCTACGCCTTCCCGTTCGTCCCCTCCCGCACCGCCCGGATGATCGCCCGCGCCGAGGCCCACCGGGCCCGCACCGGCCGGAACCTGTTCGAGGACCTCCTCGCCGCCGAACGGGACTCCACCGAGCGGCTGGTGCTCCGGGGCGAGCACTGGACGGCGTTCGTGCCGTTCGCCGCCCGCTGGCCCTACGAGGTCCACCTCTACCCCCACCGGCGGGTCGCCGACCTGACCGCACTCTCGGAGGCCGAACGCGCCGAGTTCCCCGGCCTCTACCTGGACCTGCTGCGCCGCTTCGACGCGCTGTTCCCCGCCCCGCCCGGCGCGGCCCCCAACCGGACCCCGTACATCTCCGCCTGGCACCAGGCACCGGACACCGGTGGTGGCGAACTCGCCCTCCACCTCGAGCTGTTCACCATCCGAAGGGCGCCCGGCAAGCTCAAGTACCTGGCCGGCGTGGAGTCCGGGCTCGACGCCTTCGTCACCGACGTGAGCCCGGAGCAGGCCGCGGCCCGCCTCCGTTCCGCCGCGACCGGCTGACCCCGGGCGCCCGCCGCGCCCACCGGAGCCCGCGGCGTCGAC
>NZ_JBEPAK010000412.1:0-3594 GCF_040298565.1 Kitasatospora sp. NPDC001539
GACCCTGATCAACTCGATTCCGTCCGCCGTACGCAGTGACTCCATGAGGCGGAGTAGGTCAGACTGGGACAAGGCCATCGCGCACCTCTCACTCACGAGCATGCCTACTCGGAGAGTTGCGCGATGGCTGCCTTATGACCAGGGGTTACGCCAAGATCTCTGCTACACCACTCCACGGGACGCCATCCCCTCCACCCCGGCGGTTACCCACCGCGACCAACACGACACCCGCACCACCCGCCTATGGCCTAGTGCCGGCCCCGGTGAGCGGCACCCAGGTCGCCCTCGGCATCGGCCTGGGCGAGCAGGGCGAAGATCCGCTCCAAGTGAAGTGCTTGCGCGGTACCCCTACTCGGACCTCGAAGGGGCTGGTGGGCAAGGGGCGGCGGACTGTGCAGATTTCGCCGCTCCCTCCGAGTACGCGCCAGAAAGCGCGGGTGCGGATCTCTCCAGCGCGTTCGATTTCGGGGGCCGAAATGCCGTGTGCGCCGCCCCGCGCGCCCTTGGACGCGTGATGGGCCTGGTTCCCGGAGAACAGCTCGGCACCGTCGGGGTGCGGATGGAATGTTCAACCACCTTGCGGGGCATGCTTTTTGGTGGTCCTGGCGGCTCGGGTCCGGCGCCCCTGGAGGAGGCTCTCGCGAAACCGGGGGTGGAATATTCCACCATGGCGGGCCGCGGCCTGCTAGAGTCGTCTTAGTTGCAGTAGTGGTTCCCATGAACTTTGTGTGCGCCTGCTGATGTATCGCAGGCGCATTTTCGTTTCCCGGCTCTTCCCCGGGTGGGTGCTCATCGCGGCGACTCGAAGCCCGCGCTGTGCGCGCTTCGGACAGCCCCTTGAAGGAGATTTCTTTATGGCTAATGGCACTGTGAAGTGGTTCAACGCGGAAAAGGGCTTCGGCTTCATCGAGCAGGAGGGTGGCGGCCCCGACGTCTTCGCCCACTACTCGAACATCAACGCCAACGGCTTCCGTGAGCTGCTCGAGGGCCAGAAGGTCGAGTTCGACGTCACGCAGGGCCAGAAGGGCCCGCAGGCCGAGAACATTCGTCCGCTGTAGTTCATCTGTCAAGGCACCCGCCTGGCAGCGAGGGGCCCGCACCGCGTACATGCACGGTGCGGGCCCCTCGGCATTGCGCCACGACGCACCTACCCGGCCGTTCAGGCCCCTTGGCTCCGCCACCGGCGGCCATCCCCACGCGAGACGCACAGCGTCGCGTCCGGATCGGCGCCCTGCCGTGACATCCCACAGTTCGAGGATCTCCGGCCTGAGGTGACGTGCCGCACGGTTTCACCGTCCACGCCCCGCTCCCGACACTTCGGCCCGTTGATGTGCGGTCTCCTGCCGGCGCCCCGCGCCGCGGAGCGCCTCGCGACGTGCCGCCCAGGAAGGTCGCCCATGAACCCCTCGAGTCGCTCCTCGTACCGAAACGCCAACTCCCGCTCGTCGGCATCATCCCGCTCCGGCGGCAGTTCCTCCTACGGCGGCCGGCCGGCCGCCAGCCAGCGCACCGCGGGCCGGGGCGCGCGTCAAGCGGCTTCCCCACAGGGGGAGTTCGCGATGCCGGTGAGCACCACCCCGGCCCTGCCGGCCGTCGAAGCGTTCGACGAGCTGGACATGCCGAAGGCGCTGCTGTCGGTGCTGACCGGCCAGGGCGTCACCTCGCCGTTCCCGATCCAGGCCGCGACGCTGCCGAACGCGCTGGCCGGCCGCGACGTCCTCGGACGAGGCCGCACCGGCTCCGGCAAGACCATCGCGTTCGGACTTCCCGTGCTGGCCCGCACCGCCGGCCGGCGGGCCGAGCCGGGGCGCCCGCTGGCCCTGGTGCTGGTCCCCACCCGCGAGCTCGCGCAGCAGGTCACCGCGGCCCTCACCCCCTACGCCCGCGCCGTGCGCCTGCGGATGGCGACGGTGGTGGGCGGGACGTCGATCAGCCGCCAGGCGTGGCTGCTGAACCGGGGCGCGGAGGTCGTGGTGGCCACCCCGGGCCGGCTCAAGGACCTCATCCAGCGCGGCGACTGCCAACTGGACCGGGTCGGTATCACGGTGCTCGACGAAGCCGACCAGATGGCCGACATGGGCTTCCTCCCACAGGTCACCGAGCTCCTGGAGCAGGTCGCCGCGGACGGCCAGACCCTGTTGTTCTCCGCCACCCTGGACCGCAACGTCGACCGCCTGGTGCGGCGCTTCCTCAAGGACCCGGTCACCCACTCGGTGGACCCCTCCGCCGGAGCCGTCAGCACCATGGAGCACCACGTGCTGCACGTGCAGACCTTCGACAAGAACGCCACGATCGCCCACATCGCCTCCCGCGACGGCAGGGTCATCATGTTCATCGACACCAAGCACGGCGCGGACCGCCTGGTCGACGAGCTGCTCGCCAACGGTGTGAAGGCCGCCGCCCTGCACGGCGGCAAGTCCCAGCCCCAGCGCACCCGTACCCTGGAGCAGTTCCGCACCGGCGAGGTCACGGCGCTGATCGCCACCAACGTCGCCGCCCGGGGCATCCACGTCGACGGGCTCGACCTCGTCGTCAACCTGGACCCGCCGACCGACCACAAGGACTACCTGCACCGGGGCGGGCGCACCGCCCGGGCCGGAGAGTCCGGCACCGTCGTCACCCTCGTGCTGCCCAACCAGCGCCGCGAGATGGCCCGCACGATGAACACCGCGGGCATCACCCCCGTCACCACCAGGGTCAGCGCCGGCGGCGAGGACCTGGCCCGCATCACCGGCGCCCGCGTGCCCACCGGCATCCCCACCGTGATCGCCGACCCCGTCGTCGAGCGGCCGCGCCGCAGCCCGTCCACCAGCCGCGCGCGCCGCAGCCGCCCCGCCTCCACCGCCGGCGACACCCGGGCCGCCTCCAGCCGGGGCAGCCGGGGCTCCTCCGGCCGCCGCCGCGCGCCCCAGCGCGTCGCCCTCGCCGGGTAGCACCCGCCGGGCCCTGTACGCGGCGCGCACCGGGCCCGCGCGGTTCGCCGCCTCGGCGGCAGCGGTTTCCCGCGACGGCCGCACACGCAGTCCGTCCACAGCGCCGCTCCCCGCTCCGGCAGCCCCCAACGTCCCACCGCCCGTGCCCCGACCACCGCCGCGCCCGGCGGGAGACACGAAGGAGTCAGCCCATGACCATCACCCTTGGACAGCCCATGACCACCGCGACGGTCGGCGACCTCATGCGACACCCGGAGCTGCAGATCAGCGACGACGTCATGGTCGACACGGCGATGGACATCCTGCACAGCTCCGGCGCCGACCACCTGCTGGTCCGCGACGAAGGCGGCCGCTGCGCCGGGCTGCTGACCCGCCTGCACCTGGCGCCGTTCCAGGCCCGCTCCTGGTACACCGAACGCACTCCGGTGCGGGACATCGTCTTCGACCGCGCGCCGTTCGCCACCATCGGCATGCCCGCCACCACTGCGGCCGCCGCCATGCGCTCCCGCGGCCTGGACGCGTGGCCTGTCGTGGACCACGACGGCCACGCCATCGGCCTACTCAGCCTCTAGTACTGCAACCGCACTTGATCATGGTTGACTTGGCGAGTGATTGATCTTGGGGTGGGGCAAGTCGAGGAGTGGAAGGCGGCGCTGGCGGG
>NZ_JBEPAK010000413.1:0-3561 GCF_040298565.1 Kitasatospora sp. NPDC001539
CCGCCCTCCGGCCCGGAGGGCGGGGCAGCGGCGTCACTGGACGTCGAACTCGTTGCCCTCCGGGTCGGCCATGGTCGTCCAGGTGCCGGCGGGTTCGCTGACCTCGCGCAGGACGGTGGCGCCGAGGGCCCGGAGGCGGGCGACGGTGGCCGCGCGCTCGACCGGGCCGGGGTGGAGGTCGAGGTGGAGGCGGTTCTTGGCCTGCTTCGCCTCGGGGACGGCCTGGAAGAGGATGCGGCGCCCGAGGCCGGTGCCGGAGGCCGGGTCGTACGGGTCCTCGGGGTGGCGGACGGCGGCGAGGGTGCGCCAGGCGGGCCGGCCGTCGAGTTCGGTGACGGCCTCCGGGGTGACGGCGCCGGCGTCGAGCAGGCGGGCGACCAGGGCGCTGTGGTCCTCGACGGTGTAGTCGAGGGCGGCGCCCCAGAAGGCGGCCTGGCGGTGCGGATCGGCGCAGTCGATGACGAGCTTCCAGTGCAACGGCATGTAACCGGTTCTACCGGTTACCGGCCCGCGAGGCAATCACCGCAGGTCCTGCGGCGCCGGGCGGATGTCAAAAAGGCGACCGTGTAGGGCAGTTGGCCGTGGGCATACTGCCTGGACGGAGAAGGGGGAGGGGGCTCGACCCATGGTGCAACAGGATCCGCCCGGGGGAGTCGAGGCGAGGCTGCTGCCGGAACTGTTCTGGCGCGCCGACAAGGCCTCGCTGGACGGGCAACGCGAGACGCTGCGGTGGCACCGGGGACTCATCGCGATGCTGGTGATCGCCGCGCTGATCGGGTCGCTCCCCGGCCCGGACCACAAGGGCGACAGCGACATCAAGCCACTGTTCTCGGTGGCCGCGTTCCTGGTCGCCGGCTACTTCTGGTCCCGGCTGCGCCGCAGCAACCCGCAGGGCCGCTGGTACGAGGCCCGGGCGGCGGCCGAGTCGGTCAAGACGCTGGCCTGGAAGTACACCGTCCGGGCCAGGCCGTTCGACGGCGAGGCCGAGTCGGCGGACGCGGACCGCGGCTACCTGCTGCAGGTCGAGGACGTGCTGCGGGCCTTCGAGGACCCGGAGATCGTGCCGCCCGGCACCGTCCCGGAGATCACCGAGGAGATGCGCCGCGCCCGGGCCGACAGCCTGACCGCCCGGCGCACGCTCTACCTGCGCACCCGGGTCGAGGGCCAGCGCACCTGGTACCGCTCGCGCGCCGAGTCCTGCGAGTCCCAGGCGGTCTCCTGGGGGCTGGGCATCGCCGCGCTGATCATCATCGGTGCGGCGGCGGCGATCGCCCAGGCCACCGGCGCCCTGGAGGTGCACGTCTTCGGCGCCAGCTCGGCGGCGGCCGCGGCGATCATCGCCTGGACGCAGCTCAAGCAGCTGCGCCCGCTGGCCGCCGCCTACCAGTTGGCCGCGCGCGAGCTGGAGAACGTCGGCAACCAGCTCTCCGACCTGGACCTCCGGGCGCCGGACGCGGAAGCGCGCTGGGCCCGGCTGGCCGCGGAGGCGGAGGACGCGGTCTCCCGCGAGCACACCACCTGGCGGGCCCGCCGGGCGTTCCCGCGGTAGGCGACGCGGGGGGAGGGGCTGGGGAGATACCGCGAAGCGGGGTGCACAGGTGTGCGGGATGCGTGAGGGTCGGGCGCTGAGGCACCGAACGTAACCGTTACGTGTCCATGCCCTGGTTTCATCGCCACCGCGCACCCGAAGTCGCTGCCCGGAGGCCCCCTTGCGCATTCTCCTGATCGCCACGGCGTTCAACAGCCTGACCCAGCGCGTCCACACCGAGCTGCGCGAGCGCGGCCACCAGGTCGCCGTCCAACTCGCGCTCGGGGACGACCAGATGCGGGCCGCCGTGGCCCGGGTCGACCCGGAGCTGATCCTCTGCCCGATGCTCACCAAGGCCGTCCCGGCGGACATCTGGTCCTCCCGGACGGTCCTGATCGTGCACCCGGGCCCGAAGGGCGACCGGGGCCCCTCCTCGCTCGACTGGGCGATCACCGAGGGCGCCTCCCACTGGGGCGTCACCGTGCTGCAGGCCGTCGAGGAGATGGACGCCGGCGACATCTGGGCGTCCGTCGAGTTCCCGGTGCCCGACTGCGGCAAGAGCGAGCTGTACCGGGGCGAGGTGGCCGACGCCGCCGTCGAGGCCGTCCTGCTCGCCGTCCAGCGGTACGAGGGCGGGCTGTTCACCCCGGAACCGCTCGACTACAGCCGCCCGGACGTGCGCGGCAAGCTGCGGCCCTTCCTGCGCCAGGAGGTCCGCCGGATCGACTGGGAGCAGGACGACACGGCCACCGTGCTGCGCAAGCTGCGCGCCGCCGACTCCCAGCCCGGCGTGCTGGACGAGCTGTACGGCCGCGAGTTCTTCCTGCACGGCGGCCACCCCGAGGACGAGCTGCGCGGCCCGGAGCCCGGTGCCGTCCTGGCCACCCGGGACGGCGCGATCTGCCGCGCCACCGTGGACGGCGCGGTCTGGATCCCGCAGTTGCGCCCGCGCCGCACCCCCGGCGGGCCGGCCACCTTCAAGCTGCCGGCCGCGACGGTGCTCGCCGACGAGCTGCACCGCGTCCGCGAGGTGCCGGTGACGCCGGCCGCGGCCGGCCGCCGGGACACCTGGTCGGAGCTGCGCTACCGCGAGGAGGGCGACGTCGGCTACCTCGAGTTCGCCTACGCGGGCGGGGCGATGAGCACCGAGCAGTGCCGCCGGCTGCTCGCCGCCTACCGCACGGCCGCCGACCGGCCCACCTCGGTGCTGGTGCTCGGCGCACCCCGGGACTTCTACTCCAACGGGATCCACCTCAACGTCATCGAGGGCGCGGCCTTCCCGGCGCTGGAGTCCTGGGAGAACATCAACGCGATGGACGACCTGGTCGAGGCGATCCTGACCACCGGCGACAAGCTGACCGTCGCCGCACTGGCCGGGAACGCGGCGGCCGGCGGCCTGATGATGGCGCTCGCCGCCGACGAGGTGTGGTGCCGGGAGTCGGCGGTGCTCAACCCGCACTACCGGCTGATGGGCCTGTACGGCTCCGAGTACTGGACGTACACCCTGCCCGCCCGGGTCGGCGCCGAGCAGGCCGAGCGGCTCACCACCGAGGCGCTGCCGGTCGGGGCCGAGCACGCCCGCCGGATCGGCCTGGTGGACCGGACCTTCGGCGGGGACGCGGGCGAGTTCCGCCGCCGGGTCGCCCGGGAGGCCTCCCGGCTGGCCGCCTCGCCCGAGCTCACCGGGCGGCTGGTGGACAAGAAGCGCCGCCGGGCCGAGGACGAGGAGACGAAGCCGCTGGCCGAGTACCGGGCGGAGGAACTGCGCCGGATGCACGCCAACTTCTACCGGGCGGGCGAGCCGTACCACGCGCTGCGGCGGGACTTCGTGCACAAGGTCTGCCCGGTGGCCACGCCGGAGCACCTCACCGGTCTGCTCGGGCGGCCGGAGTGACGGGCCGGTAGCGGCGCCCAGGGCCGGCCCGGAGCGGGACCGGGCGGACCCGTCGGCCCGGCCCCGCGCCCGACGGGAAACGCCCGACCCGCCTCCCCCCGGCCACCGGGTCCCGGGACGCCGACGGTCAGCCGAAACC
>NZ_JBEPAK010000414.1:0-3514 GCF_040298565.1 Kitasatospora sp. NPDC001539
GCCTGGGCGCCACCGAACTCGCCCACACCATCCACCACGGCGGCGTCACAGCCGCCTGGATGACGGTCGGCCTCTTCAACGTCCTGGCCACCGAGGCCCCGGAGACCTTCACCGGCCTGCGCGAGGTGTGGACCGGCGGCGACGTCGTCTCCCCCGCGGCCGTCCGCCGCGTCATGGCCGCCTGCCCCGGCCTGAAGGTCGTGAACGGCTACGGCCCGACCGAGACGACGACCTTCGCGACCCACCGGCCGGTGGACTCTCCCGCCGAACTGCTCAGCACGGTGCCGATCGGCCGCCCACTGCCCAACACCCGGGTGTACGTGCTGGACGCCGGACTGCGCCCCGTCCCGACCGGCGTTCCCGGCGAGCTGTACATCACCGGCCCCGGCCTCGCCCGCGGCTACCTCGGCCGCCCCGCCCTCACCGCCGAACGCTTCACCGCCTGCCCCTACGGCGACCCCGGCACCCGCATGTACCGCACCGGCGACCTCGCCCGCTGGACCACCACCGGCGAACTGGAGTTCGTCGGCCGAACGGACGACCAGATCAAACTCCGCGGCTTCCGCATCGAACTCGCCGAAATCGAAGCCGTGCTCACCGCCCACCCCGCCGTCCACCAGGCCACCGCACTCGTCCGCGAGGACCAACCCGGCGACAAACGACTCGTCGTCTACACCACCGGCACCGCCACCCCCGCCGAACTCCGCGCCCACGCCGCCGAACGCCTCCCCGCCTACATGATCCCCACCGCCGTCGTCACCCTCGACACCCTCCCCATCACCCCCAACGGCAAGATCGACCGCCGCGCCCTCCCCACCCCCGACTACGCCGAAGCCGCCCAGGGCCGCGCCCCCCGCACCACCACCGAACGAACCCTCTGCGAACTCTTCGCCGACGTCCTCGCACTACCCACCGTCGGCATCGACGACAACTTCTTCGACCTCGGCGGCCACTCCCTCCTCGCCACCAAACTCACCAGCCGCATCCGCACCACCCTCGGCGCGGAGCTGCCGATCCGCACCCTGTTCGACCACCCGACGGTGGCTGCTCTGACCGCCGCCCTGCCCGTCACCGGCGCGGCCCGCCCGGCCCTGCGGCCCGGCGACCGGCCCGAGCGGATCCCGCTCTCCTCCGCCCAGCAACGCCTTTGGTTCATCGAGCAGTTCGAGGGCTCCAGCGCGCTCTACAACACGCCCGTCGCGGTCCGGCTGACCGGCGAGATCGACACCGCCGCCCTCGCCGAGGCCCTGCGGGACGTCGTGGACAGGCACGAGGTGCTGCGCACCACCTTCCCCAGCACCGACGGCCGGCCGCACCAAGTGGTCTCCTCCGCCGCCGGCTCGACCCTGCGGACGGTCGCCGTCGGCACTCCGGAGGAGCTCGGCACGGCCCTGGCCGAGGCCGGGCGGGAGGTCTTCGACCTCGCCCGCGACCTCCCCGTCCGCGCCACGCTGTTCTCGCTCCCCGGCGACGAGCACGTGCTGCTGGTCCTGCTGCACCACATCGCCGCCGACGGCTGGTCCGTCGCCCCGCTCTTCCGCGACCTCGCCGCCGCCTACCAGGCCCGCCGCACCGGCTCGGCACCCGACTGGCGGCCGCTGCCCGTCCAGTACGCCGACTACACCCTCTGGCAGCGCGAACTCCTCGGCGCCGAGGCTTGCCCCACCGCCCTGCTGACCGGCCAACTCTCCCACTGGCGAACCGCCCTGGCCGACGCGCCCGAGGAGCTGGCCCTCCCCTACGACCGGCCGCGCCCGGCCGTGCCGACCCACCGGGGCGGCCTGGTCGAAGTCACCGTCGACCGCGAACTTCACTCTGCCCTGGCCGAGGTTGCGGCGCAGCAGCAGGCCAGTCTGTTCATGGCCCTGCAGGCCGCCGTCGCCGCCCTCTACACCCGGCTCGGCGCCGGCACCGACCTGCCCCTCGGCACCCCCGTCGCCGGACGCACCGATGCGGCCCTCGACGACCTGGTCGGCTTCTTCGTCAACACCCTGCTGCTGCGCACCGACACCTCCGGCAACCCCACCTTCCGGGAGCTGCTGGACCGCGTCCGCCGCACCGACCTCGACGCCTACGACCACCAGGACATCCCCTTCGAGCGCCTGGTCGAACACCTCAACCCGAGCCGCACCCCCGGCCGCCACCCCCTCTTCCAGACCCTGGTCGCCCTGGAGGGCCGCGCCGCGGTGCCCACCGCCTTCGGGGACCTCGCCTGTGCCGAGCACCCCTTCGAGCTGGACGTGGCCAAGTTCGACCTGTCCTTCCGCTTCACCGAGCAGGGCCCCCAGGACGGTCTCACGGTGGCGGTCGAGTACGCGACGGACCTGTTCGACCGGAGCACCGCCGCCACCCTCGCCGACCGGCTGGTGCGCGTCCTGCACGCCGCCGCGGCCGACCCGGACGCCCCGATCGGAAGCTTCGGGATCCTCGCCCCGGCCGAACGCGAGCAGCTGCTCACCGGCTGGAACGACACCGCCTCGCCCGTCCCCGACGCCACCCTGCCCGAGCTGTTCGAGGCCCGAGCCGCCGCCACCCCCGACGCTCCGGCCGTGGTCGCCGCCGACGGAACGCTCAGCTACGCCCAGTTGGACTCCCGGGCCGAGCACCTGGCCGCCCACCTCGCCGACGCGGGGGTCGGCGCGGACACCCCGGTGGTCCTGCTGATGGACCGCTCGGCCGACCTGGTCACGGCGATCCTCGCGGTCACCAAGGCCGGCGGCACCTACGTCCCGCTGGACGACCGGCACCCGGCCGAGCGGCTGCGGCGGATCACCGCCGACACCGGCGCGGCGCTGGTGCTGGTCGACGCGGCGCACCGGGGCCACCCGCTGGCCGCCGCGGCCCCCTGCCCCGTACTGCCGCTCACCGGCGACCGGTTCGACGCCCCGCGCCGCCGCCTCGCCCGCCGCATGCCCCTGCACCCGGAACAGCTCGCGTACGTGATGTTCACCTCCGGCTCCACCGGGGAGCCCAAGGGCATCGCCATCACCCACCGGGACGTGGTCCAGCTCGCCTCGGACCCGTGCTGGCGGCACCCGGACGGCCTGCGGGTGCTCTTCCACGCGCCGCACGCCTTCGACGCGTCGACGTACGAGCTGTGGGCGCCGCTGCTCTCCGGCGGCCAGGTGGTCGTCGCGCCGCACGGCGAGCTGGACGCGGCCGCGATCGGGGCGCTGGTCCGGGCCCACCGGCTGACCCATGTGCACGTCACCGCCGGGCTGTTCCGGGTCATCGCGGAGGAGGATCCCGGTGTCTTCACCGGCGTTCGCGAGGTGCTCACGGGCGGCGACGTGGTCTCCTCGGCCGCGGTCCGCAGGGTGCTGGAGGCCGTCCCGGGGGCCGGAGTGCGGGTGCTCTACGGCCCCACGGAGATCACCCTCTGTGCCACCCAACTCGCCATCGCCTCGGCGGAGTCGGTGCCGGACGTGGTGCCGATCGGCCGCCCGCTCGCCAACACCCGCGCCTACGTCCTCGACGACACCCTCCAACCCGTCCCGGCCGGAGTCCCCGGCGA
>NZ_JBEPAK010000415.1:0-3508 GCF_040298565.1 Kitasatospora sp. NPDC001539
CCGGCGGGTCACTTCCTTGTCCGGGGTCGTGGGCGTGCACAGGGGGGGCAGGGGCGGCAGTGGCCGCAGGGGCGGCAGGGGGGGCTTGCGCGGCAGGGGGGCTTGGGCGGGCGGCGGCGTACGGCAGGCCGCCGCCCGCCGTACGCCGCCGCCGCGTTGGCGGGGCCGTGCGTCAGTTGACGTACACGACCGGGCTGCCCGCGACCGAGCTGTCGGTCACCGGGCCGTAAGTGGCGCTGAAATAGCCGGTCGAGAAACACAGGCCCGGGCCGGAGACCAGCGTGAAGGGCTGGCTGGAGAACCCGATGGTGTTGCCCGTGTTCGAGGTGGTGCCGGAGATGCCGGTGCTGTTCTGGTAGACGCAGTTGATGCTGCCCAGGATGGTGTTGAGCACCACGGTGGTGCCCATCGCGCCGGCCGCGCCGGGGGTGAGCGAGACGGGGTTGCCGGCGGCGTCGCTGACCGTGTTGGTGAACGGCAGGTTGGTGACGGTGATGCTGCGCACGCCCGTGACGCCGAGGACGTTGGAGGTGCAGGAGCCGAAGGTCTGGGTGTTGAGCCGCTCGACCGCGCTGCCCGGGGCGCTGGGGTTGGACGTGACGCTGGCGGAGAAGGAGGAGGCGGCGCACTTGATGCCGCTCGTCCCGGAGGCGCTGTTGTAGAAGGTGGCGTAGCTGCCGGAGACCAGGTTCGCGGTCAGGGTGTCGCCGACGGAGACGGCCGGCCCGGAGGGGCTGCCGGTGGTCAGGACGGCGGCTCCGGCCGCCTGGGCAGGTGCCACGGCGGCGCCGGTGAGGGCGATGGCGGCGAGGGATGCGGCTGCGAGGGTGCGGCGGATGCGCATGAGGGTGCCTCTCTCCGTCCGGGGACGGGTGGGGGAATCCCCGCGTGCGGGTGTGGTGGTGGGCACGACGGGGGAGGTGAGGGCGTACCGAGGGGCTCCGGCGGACCACGGTGTCCGGGCGGGCCCGGCGCCACGGGCCCGCCGGTGCGGTCCGGCGGTGAGCGGTACGGCGGTAAGCGGTACGGCGGTGCAGGTGCGCGGTGTGCAGGTGGGGCTTCGCCGGGTACGACGGTCGGTACGGTTCGGTGCGCAGCGGTACGACGGTTCGGTGCGCAGCGGGGCGAGGCCGCATCGGTGCGGACGGGCGGTGCTGTGGGTGCACGTCGGCGGCTGCCGCCGCCGCGGGCCCGGGGCCGTCGGAGCCCTGGAGGTCGGCCGGTGGTGGCCTGCTCACCCACCGGTTGGAAACCTGCCAGTGTTGTAAACCCCGTGATCCGTCAATGTCAATACAGGACACAGGAGTTGGTGATGGATCCCAAGGACCTTCGGGCCGCGGAGCTGGCCCTGCTGCCGGGTGCCCGGACCGGCCGGGATCCGGCCAGGTCGATCAAGCCCGGCCCGCGCCGGCTGCCGGCCGGAGTGGTCGCCGCCACCCAGCGCGAACGGCTGCTGGACGGGCTGGTCCGCACGGTGGCCGAACGCGGCTACCAGCACGCCACGGTGAGCGACATCTGCCGCGCGGCCGGGGTGACCAGGCCGGTCTTCTACGAGCTGTTCAGCGGCAAGGAGGACGCCTTCCTGGCCGCGCACCGGTACGGCACCGGGGTGGTGCTCCGGCGGATGGCGGCGGCCTTCGCGGCCGAATCCGACTGGTGCGCCGGGATCCGCCGGGCGCTCGACGCCATGCTCCAACTCCTCGCCGGAACGCCCTCGTTCGCGACCATGGCGGTGATCGAGATCGAGGCGGTCGGCCCGGCGGGGCGTTGTGAGCGGGACCAACTCCTCAGCCGGTTCCGGGCGTTCTTCGCCGAGGTGCCCCAACTGCCGGGCGGCGTGCCGGTGGAGGAGATGGTGGACGCCGTGGTGGGCGGCGTCTACAGCACCCTCCACCGGCGGATCGCCTCCGGCCGCACCGATCGACTCCCGGAGCTGCTCCCGGTGTTGAGCCTGTTCTGCCTCGCGCCGTTCCTCGGCCCGGCCGAGGCGGCCCGGCGGCTGGGAGCCGGGATTCGTGAAGATCCTTCGTGCACCTCTATTGACCGGGCCGATACCGGGCAGTAGCTTCCCAGTTACTCATCGCGCTCCGACCGATCCGCCCCGCTGCCGAGGGGCGGACGGCCCGGTCGGGCGCGCCCGACGCTGTCCGCGCCAGGGCAACGTGCCAGTGCCTGCACACCCACCCACCCACAGGGAGCACACATGGCCATGTCCGAGGACGCCGCCGCCGCGGCGGATTCCCCACAGACGCCGACCGGTGCGAGAAGAGGCCGGGTACGGCTGAAGCGCTCCGTCCTGATGGCCGTCCCGGCCGTCGCGCTCGGAGGCGTCCTGATGACCCTCACCGCCCAGGGCGTGCTCGCCGCCCAGTTCTCCATCTCCGGCATGCCGTTCACCATCACCGCGGACAAGCTCGACGGACAGGGCTTCGCCCAGTTCGGCGGCCTGGACTCGATGATCCCCGACAGCCCCAACGCCGGCTCCACCGGCGGCCAGGTGCTGGTCGCGGTGTCGGCGATCAAGCAGGCCCAGATCACCAACCTGTGCCAGAGCGTCGACCTCGGCGGCATCAACCTGGTGATCCACGCCGGCGACGGCGGCACGCCCGTCTCCGCCACCGACCTCACCACCGACTCCGACCTGCTGTCCGGTGACGCGGAGTTCAACAACATCGAGATCGGCGGCGACGCCAGCACGTACACCAAGGCCGGCCCGGCCGGGAAGGGCAACCCGGGCGTCTTCGGCCAGCAGGCCGACACCGTCCAGCTGACCCACCTCAAGCAGCACAACTACGCGAGCACCGCCGCCGGGTTCAAACTGCCCAACCTGCGGCTGAGCTTCAGCTCCACGGGCTGCTGAGCATGGCCGGGTCCGTACCGGAGCCGACCGGAACCGGCGAGGGCGGCGGGCCGCGGACGGAGGGGGTGGCGGCCGAGGGGACGGCTGCCGCGCCCGCCGCGGGCACGCCCCCGCCCGCCGCTCCGGCAGCCGTCGACCCGACCGCGGCACCGGTGCCGGCACCGGCCGCCGCGGCGGCCCGGGGCCCCGTCCGGCGCGACTGGCGGGGCGGGCGGCCGTTCTGGGGCGGGCTGCTGGTGACGCTCGGCGGCGCCGAGATCCTGTTCACGCTCTGGGCCCCGCTGCCCGTCCTCCTGCACATCGGGATGGCGGGACTGGCGGGCTACCTGGTGCCGGTGGTGATGGTGGTGTGCGGCCTGCTGATCCTGTTCAACCCGGGCCAGCGGCTGTTCTACTCCATCCTCGCGGTGCTCGCCTCGCTGGCCACCTGGGTGACCTCCAACCTGGGCGGCTTCCTGATCGGGATGCTGCTCGGCGTGGTGGGCTCCTGCCTGACCTTCGGGTGGCTGCCCGATCAGCCGCTGCGCCGCGGGCGCCAGCGGCGGGAAGTTGAACCGGTCCAGGGCCAGGGCGGCGAGGGCGACCAGCAGCGCCAGGGCGGCGACGGCCGCCACCGGTACGGCGCGGCGGCGCAACGGTGTGGAGCGC
>NZ_JBEPAK010000416.1:0-3474 GCF_040298565.1 Kitasatospora sp. NPDC001539
ACCGGGCACCGGTCGGCGTGTTCTTCGGTGAGGGCGAGGACGCCGGGGGCCGGGGCGCGCCCCGGGGCACGGCCGACGTTGCGGTGGCCGCGGGTGGGCGGGCGAACTGCCGTCCGTCCGCGGCCACTTGCCGTTCGCGGCAGTCGGGCGCCGGCCGGGGCGCGGTGTGCTTAGCTGGTGCCGACCGGTCGCCGGACCGGTCCGGGACGGAGCCTACTCGGAGGGCCGTACGTGCGCGGGGGACGGGTGGGAGCGGTTCGGTGGGCCGCGCTGGCGGCGGGTCTGACGCTCGCGCTCTCCGGCTGCGGCGGTCCGGCGGGTGACGCGGGCCGCGGCACGGGCCGTGCGCAGGGTGCACCCGGGACGGCCACCACCGCGACGGCGACCGGGACCGCGACGGCGTCCGGCACCGCAACCGCCGCGCCGGACGGGGCCGGTGGCCTCGAGCAGCTCCCCGGCCAGGCCTTCTACGTCTCCGACCGGACCAACGCCGCCCGGCAGCTCGCCGCCCTGCGCAGTCAGGGCCGCACGGCGGAGGCCGACACCCTGCTGCGGATCGCCCGCCAGCCGTCCTCGCAGTGGCTGGGCGAACAGGGCGCCCGGCAGACCGCCGAACAGGTCAGCCGCCGGGCCGCCGAGGCGGGCCGGACGCCCGTCTTCGTCGCCTACGACATCCCGCACCGCGACTGCGGCCAGTACTCGGCCGGCGGCGCCCCCGACGCGGCCGCGTACCGGGACTGGATCACCGGTGTGGCCGAGGCCCTCGGCGACCGCAGGGCCTGGGTGGTGCTGGAGCCGGACGCCGTCGCGCACACCCTGGACAACTGCGGGATCAGGGGCGACCTCGCGGCCGAGCGGTACGGCCTGCTGGCCTTCGCCGTCCAGGAATTGAAGAAGCAACCGAACGTCCGGGTCTACCTGGACGCGGGCAACCCCGGCTGGGGCCAGGACCCGGACGAACTGGCCGCCGCGCTCCGCAGGTCGGGCATCGCCGCCGCGGACGGCTTCGCCGTGAACGTCGCCAACTTCCACCCCACCGACCGGAGCGCGGAGTACGGCGACCGGCTCTCCGCCGTGCTCGGCGGCAAGCACTTCCTCATCGACACCAGCCGCAGCGGCAACGGCTCGCTGGGCGGCTCCGACTCCTGGTGCAACCCGCCCGGCCGGGCGCTCGGCGAGCCGCCGACCACCGAGACCGGGCGCCCGAACGTCGACGCCTACCTGTGGATCAAGAACCCGGGCGAGTCCGACGGCGACTGCGGTCGCGGCGAGCCCCGGGCGGGCGAGTTCTGGCTCCCGTACGCGCTGGGGCTGGCCCGGGCGGCGCTTTGAGCCGCCCGGCCGGACCGACCCGACGCGCTCCGGGGGCCGGTCCGCTCACCTGGTGCCCCGGTCTGCTCACCTGGCAGCCCGGTCCGCCTACTCGGCGCCCCGGTGCGCTCACCCGGTGACCTGTACCCACCGCGCGACCGACGGAGTGCCGGCGGCGTCCGTCAGGAACAGCATGTACCAGCCGGGCGGCAGCAGGTTCGGATTGCCCGGGAGGGTGAGCGAGACCCCGTCGCCGGTGCGCCCGGTGATGTCCAGGGCCACCGAGCGCTGCTCGACGTCGGTCACGTGGGTCACCGAACTCGGCCGGATCAGCTTCGCGGTGGCCACCGCCTCCGGTCGGGACGTGCCGACCCTGACGGTGCCGCCGAGCTTCGCGGCCTCCGGTACGGCCGTCACCTGGGGGCGGTCGCCGCGGTACAGGTACGGCGGGGTGTAGATCTCGATCCGCTGCTCGAAGCCGCCCGGCTGGGTCTCCGCCTTGTCCGCGAAGAGCGGGTTGGAGCCCAGCACGGCGACCCGGCCGTCCGGCAGCAGCAGCGCCTCGGAGTGGTAGTCACGGCCGACGGCGGGCTCGGCGGCGGTGGTGAAGCTGTTGGAGTCCGGGTGGTACACCTGCGCCTTGAGCAGGTCGCTGTCGCCCCGGCCGCGGTAGCCGCTGGAGCCGCCGGTGGTGAACACGGTGTCGTCCGGGAGGATCACGCTGTTGAGGTAGCGGGTGCCGCCCGCCGGGAGGTCCGGGCCCGGGCGGAAGACCGGTCGGGCGGCCGAGAGGTCGGCGATGTCGGTGCGGGCCGTGGACAGCGGTGACTCGCCGACCCCTCCGCCGCCGAGCACCATGACCTTCTGCGCCTGCGCGGGCGGCAGGAGCACCGAGGAGGAGGTCTCGGTCAGGCCCGGGTCCCGCAGGCCGGGGACGGGCTGGAAGCTGTTGTCCGACAGGTCCCACACTCCGGGTTCGCGGCCCTTCTCGGCAGGGCCGTAACCGCCGTTGGAGCCGGAGTAGAAGAGCTTCCCGGAGGCCGTCAGGAAGATCGACGGGTAGGTGGGGAAGTAGCGGTCGGGGGCCTTGGCCCAGGTCCTGGTCCTCGGGTCGAAGACCTCGTTGTCGTTGCCGTTGAGGATCTGCCCGGTGTCGTCCAGGCCGGAGACGGTGACCACCCGGCCGTCGCCCAGTCCGGTCAGCGTCGGGTACCACCGGGCGTGCGCCATGTCGGTGACCGGCTCGTAGAGCTCGGTGTCGGGGTTGAACTCGAAGGCGGAGCGGATGCCCTGGTACTCCTGCTTGTCCAGGGTCAGCTTGTCGCTCTGCCCGTACAGGTTGTGGGCGTCGCTGCCGGTCAGGCCCTTGATCCGGTACTGGGCGGGGGAGCCGGCCAGGTAGTCCGGGCCCTCGCCCACCGCCTCGACGAACACGTGCTGCTCGCCGGCGGTGACCACGGTCTGCTTGCCGGAGCCGGTCTTGGTCGCGGCGGGGACGGTCACCGGGGCGGTGCTGGCGTACTCCCGGCCGTTCGGGGCGACGAAGACGGTGCCCTTGGGGAAGGTGCGGGCGCGCTCCGGGCTCTCGTTGCGCACCCGCATCACCCCGGCCGCCCGCTTCACCGCGCCGGCCAGCTTCTCGTACCGCTGGGTGCCGCCGGCCACCAGCACCCGGCCGTCCGGGAGGGAGGTGTGGCCGCCGCAGAACATGTCGGCCGGGGTCGGGACCAGCTTGTAGCTGTTCCGAGCCGGATCCCACAGCAGGCTCTTGAAGGTGCCCGCGTTGAACTGCTTCTCGTCGTTGCCGGAGCCGGCCACGATCAGCACCTTGCCGGTGCGCAGCAGGGTGGCGTGGACGGCGTTGACCCGGAACTCGGCGGGCAGCGTCAGGGTCTGCCAGTGGCCGTACCGCGCCTTGTACTCGGGCCGGTTGATCACGTAGTCGTGGTACCGGTCGCCGACGAAGCCGAGGACGGCCGGGGCGTTCATCCCGGCGACGGCCAGCGCGACGGTGCTGCCGAGGGCCAGGCGCTTGGTGCGGCCGGTCTTGCGGATCTTCACGGTGGTTCCCTAAGAATGTGAAGCGGTCCGGGAGGACCGGGTGTGGCTGACGGTGGTTTGCCGTTGATGGCTCGAGGAGAATGGCCGCCCGGTCCTTCGGGA
>NZ_JBEPAK010000417.1:0-3395 GCF_040298565.1 Kitasatospora sp. NPDC001539
CTATGCGCCGGCCGCGAACTGATCACCTGAACGAGGCTGATGCGCACGGAAGTTCGAGCGGCAGCCATGTCCCCCGGTTTGGGAATCGCTTCTGATGCCAGGCGGGGAACGGGCACAGGGGAGGCGCGCGCGTGAGCAGCCCGGCTGACATGGGCGAGGGTGACAGCAGGCCGTACTTCTTCCTCAGCTACGCCCGTAGCTACGACCGCACACCTCGGCGGCGTCTGAGCTCCGCCGATCCTGACCGCTGGGTTCTGCGTCTCTTCGACGACCTGTGCGACGCGGTCCAGGCACTCACCGACGCAGACGGCGCCATCGGCTTCATGGACAGATCGACAGGCCAGGACGACCAGTGGACTGAGCAGCTCAGCAGAGAACTCGCCCGCTGCAGGGTCTTCGTGCCGCTGTACTCACCCCGCTACTTCAACAGCGCGTCCTGCGGCCAGCAGTGGCACGCCTTCGCCCAGCGGAGGTCCCTCGCGCTCAGGCCCTCCGGGCAGTCAACGACCGGAATCGTGCCAGTCCTGTGGGTCCCGACGGACCGCTACGGCCTTCCCAACGTCGCAGCTGAACTCCAGTTCGAGCACAGGGCCTTCGGCGCCGAGTACGCCTCCGATGGGCTGTACGCCCTGATGAGACTCTCGAGGTATCAGACCGAGTACGAGCAGGCCGTGTACCGGCTGGCGAGGCGCATCGTCGATGTCGCCGAAGAGTCGGCCATCCCGATCGCGAAGCCGCTGGACCTCGAGTCACTGCCGAGCGCCTTTAGAAGGGGTGCTGGCGATGCGGACGTCATCAGAGCGGGCGCTGTCCTTCGGAGGACGCCTGCACTTCGGGGGGAGGTCGGCATCGCCGAACCGGTCTCCGACCAGAGGGCCCGGTCGGTGCGCAACGGTCCGGACGAGCCCATCGATTCGCCGGACGTCATCAATCGCCTGGCCGAGGGCGTAGCTCGGCTACGGGAGTACTCTCCCCCAGAGCTCGACGACGCCGCTGAGACCGTCAACACCGGCATCGCCGAGATGTTCGTCCGCATCGGGCCGCCTCCCAGTCCAACGGCCTCCGGCACAGGTCCTCCTGGGCCGGGTGGCGTGGACGGAAACGGTGAGGGCGGGACTCCCGTCGGAGCGGGGCACGGGACTGGGGGAAGTCGACGTGGCTGAACACGAGACGGTGGGCGGATCGTCTGAGCTGGACGTCGCGCACAAGATCGCCCTTGAGTGGGCCGATGTCCCCACGGGCCACCTCGTCGCGGTCCTGTCCGCGATGGAGCCCCAGCTCCGCCGCGAGCACCAGCTCAAGGCCAAGCAGGACGAACGCCGTCACGAGCTGGAGATGCAGCGCTTGAAGGAGGCCGAGCGCCGTCACGAGCTCGAGCTCGCCAAGCTGAAGGAACGCCAGGCCCGTGCCGCCGACGCCCACCGGCAGCACCTCGTCGGGGTCGGAGCCGGCATGGTCGTCTCGCTCAGTTGCATCGGCGGTGCGATCTGGTTCGGCGTCACCGGCCACTACTGGCCCATGGCCATCCTCGTCGGACCGGTCCTGATCGCGCTGACGAGGATGTTCGTCCTGCGCCGCAGCGACACGGGCGACGTCCAGGCCGCGGCGGGCGTGCTCGGCAAACTGCTCGGCAAGAGCTCGGCGCCGCTGGAGTAGACCACGGGCCCAGGGCCCGGGCGGTGGTCGGCGCCGAGCACCACCTCCGCGCCCAGCGCGTAGCCAGTGGCGGCGATACCGGAGTTCAGGCGGCACAGACGCGCTGCGGCGGCGTCCGCCTCGGGCGTGCCTGTGTCGTCCTCGGTGGAGCGGTCTGCCGATTGGGGCTTGGACAGTTCGACCGTGTCAGCGTCCACGCAGTGGGCTTCCCGGAGCCCGACCGCGGACTTCCGAAAAAACTTTTCGAGCCACCTGCAACCCCCGGCGGGGACGGACGTCCATGAGGGTGAAGGCACGGAGAGCGAGACCGGCAGAGCCGGGGGGTGCTTCCGCTCGGAAGGAGCGGGGCCGGTCGTCTTCACCGAGCACCACCGTCCGACACACGTCCTTGGGGGATCACGTCATGCGCACGTCCGTTATCAACCGTTCTGCGAAGAACGACCGTGCCTTCTCCGGCCGCCGCAGCATCGCGGCCCTCGCCGCCACCGCCGCCCTCGCGGGCGGCGTCCAACTGCTCGGTGCCGGCGACGCCTGGGCCTGTTCGGGGCCGTACCAGGCCAACAACCCCACCCTCTCCCAGGAGGCACTGGCCCGGCACCACGACGGAGCCCCGGCCGCCACCTTCATCGCGCCCTCCCCGGCCTCGCTGACCGCCGGTTCCAGCGCCGAGCTCGGCGTGGAGTTCGCCAACTTCACCGGCGCGGACTTCGACGCGGCCTGGCCCGCCCTCACCCTGAAGGGCAACCACCTGCGCGCCGAGGACATGACGGTCGAGGTCATGCGCGGCGGCGCGTGGACGAAGCTCGGCATCGACAACGGCTGCGGCGGCGAAGCCGTCCGGGTCGACACCTCGCCACTGACGCAGCACCTGGCGAACGGTCGGGCGAGCCGCGTGATGTTCCGGATCGGGCTCGCCGCCGACGCACCCCGGGGTCTCGCCTCGCTGTCCGTCTCCACCACCGGGTTGGGCGAGGCCTCGGCGCCCGGCAAGAGCGCGGGCCGGACGATCAAGGTCGTCCACCCGGGCGCCGCCGACGCCGCCGAGCCGACCACCCCGGCCAAGCCCAAGCCCAAGCCCAAGCCCAAGCCCGAGCCCGAGCCCGAGCCGGCCGCCCCGGCCAAGAAGGCCGAGCCCGCCGCCGACAGCACCCCCGCCAAGTCGACCGCCACCCCCACGGTGCCCTCCACCGCCGCCCCGGCCACCACCGCGCCCGCCGGAACCCCGGAGCTGGCCCGGACCGGCGCCTCCTCCACCGACGGGGCCCTCGCCGTCGGCTCCGCCGTGCTCCTCGCCCTCGGGGGCGGCGTCCTGATCGCCGTCCGTCGACTCCGTTCCCAGCGCTAGAAGTCTGCCGAAGATGTCGCTGCTGGAGGGGCTGTCCCGGTCGGGGACAGCCCCTTTCGCGGCCGGGCGTCTGCCTGTACGGGCGACACCCGGCCCGTTGAGAAGCTGTCGCCACGGCTCGGTGCGTGCGGCGTGCTGGGCGACGAGGACGGCCTGCTGCGCGAGGGTGTCGGACCGGTCGTCGGCAGGCTCTTACGGCGGGGCACCGGGACGGAAGAGCGGGGCGTCAACGCTGCACTGTGGCCGCCTACCGAGCCTCGTGCCGGGCGTGAGAAGATCACGGCCGTGACCATCAAGCTTCAGAAGCGATTCCCAAACCGGGGGACATGGCTGCCGCTCGAACTTCCGTGCGCATCAGCCTCGTTCAGGTGATCAGTTCGCGGCCGGCGCATAG
>NZ_JBEPAK010000418.1:0-3362 GCF_040298565.1 Kitasatospora sp. NPDC001539
CCCGTCACCGGCGTCCGGTACGACGTCACGCGACCGAGCGAACGGGATCCCCGGTGAACAGTGCGCGGCGCTCCTCCTCGGTCAGCCCGCCCCAGACCCCGTGCGGCTCCCGCGCGGCGAGCGCGTGGCGCCGGCACTCCACCCGGACCCGGCAGCCGGCGCAGACGGCCTTCGCCGCCTCGGCCCGCTCCCTCGCGGCGGCGCCGACCTCGTGGGCCGGACCGAGGAAGACACGGCTGTCGACGGTGCGACAGGCTCCGTCCGACGCGCGGCTCCAGCGGCGCTCGGACGCTTCGGGCAGGAGGGAGAGGTCGGCCACGGCGGATCCTTCCGATCAAGGCGGTCGTTCGACGGTCGTTCGGCGGTCGTTCGCCCCGCTCGTCTAACCCCGTCCCGCGTGTTCATGCCCGCCGCGCCCCTCTCACTGGCGGTGGCGCCCCTCTCACCGGCGGTGGCGCCCGCCGCGCCGGCGGGCGGCCAGGGCCGCACCGGGCGCCGGGAGGAACAGCCGGGCCACCTCGCGGCCGAGGTTCACGCCGATGGCGAGGGCCATCGCCGTGGCCGTGGCACGCCCCACGCCGTTGAGCCCCGCCTCGGGTTCGCCCCGCACGAAGGCCAGCAGCCCGAAGTACAGCAGGGACCCGGGCAGCAGCGGCCCCAGGGCCGCGGTGACGAACGGCAGCGCCGAACTGCCCCGGTACCGGGCCATCAGCTGGCCGGACAGGCCCACCAGCACGGCGGCGAGGCCGGTGGCCATCACGGGCTCCCCGCCGGCGTTGACCAGCACGCCGTACGTCGTCCAGCCCGCCCCGCTGTTGAGCAGCACGGCCGGCAGCGTGTTCGGCTCGGTGTTCAGCAGCACCGCGAAGGCCAGGGCGAGCAGGAGCGCCGCCGCCAGCTGGAGGGGCGGATTCGTGGTCGATCCCGGTCCGCGCTGGGCCGCCAGGTCGGCGCCGTTGTTGACGCCGACGTAGAGCACGCTCATCACACCGACGACCACACCCGCCATCAGGTACAGGACCTTCAGCAGCCGCGCGGCGGCGGTGAGGTAGAAGCCGGCGAGGCCGTCCTGGACGGCCGCCACCATGGGCCACCCGGGCAGCAGCGCGTACAGCCCCCCGGTGATCACCACGGATCCGCGCAGGTGGAGCTGGTTGAAGGACATCAGGATGCCCACCACCGCGGCCGGCGTCGCGGCCGTCGCGATCCGGTAGAACTCCGGCAGGTCGTGGCGTCCGACCAGCACCGAGAGCCGGTCGCCCGCCATGGCCGCGACGACGGCGAGGACGAACACCAGCCAGGCCCTGGCGTCGGCCCGGCCGCCGACCAGCAGCGTCGCGGCCCCGGCGAGCAGGCCCGGGGACACCGCCAGGACCCAGCCGGGGTAGCGGCGGCAGTGCGGACGCACCGCCCGCAGCCGCCGGTGGGCGTCGCCCACCGCGAGTCCGCCCACGGTGATCTCGGTGACCAGCCGGAAGAGCGTCGCCAGTCCCGCGTAGTCGCCGTCCGGGTGGCGCACGGACCGCTCAGCCGTCACCGGCGGCTCGCCGGGGCCCGGCCGGTACGAGATCGCCACCCGGGTGAAGGTGACCCGGGGGTCGCAGGGCTGGGCCCGGTAGGTCCGGGCGACGGCGAGCATGGCCGCCTCGACGTCCTCCGCAGCCTCCCCGCAGGCCAGCATCAGCTCGCCCACCAGCAGCGCCAGGTCCAGGACGGCGGCCACCTCGGCGGCCCCGGGCTCGTCCTCGCCGACGTCGTGGGCGTCGCCGACCAGCGGCCGGGCGATGGACGGAGTGCGCAGCAGCGGCAGCATCCGGTCGGGCCAGGGCACCGTTCCGTCGACGTCGGCGCCCTCCCCCGGCGCCGCGGCGCCGCCGGCGCCCTTTCGGGGCGGCACCGGTCTCGGGGCCGGCCGTCCGACGGGCGGAGCGGTCGCGCGGCCGTCCTCCGGCCGCCCCTGCGGCGGCACGCGTCTGCGCCGCGCCTCGGCCGATCCGACCGGTCGCTGCGCACCCTCCGCTTCGGCCCCCGCGCCGAACGGCTCGTGTTCCGGCATCTTCGCTCCCTGCATCACCCCCCTCGTGGCTACTGTTCGCATCCACTCGACTACCCTGGGCCATCGATTCGTGAACGTCACGTCAGGAGTGCGGCCGGTCCGTTCGCGCCGCCGCCGAATGGGCAGGCGCGGAGCATGGTGCAGATCGGATACACGATGATGACGGAGCAACGGGGCCCCCGGGAACTCGTCTCCGACCTGGTGCTCGCCGAACGCGCGGGCTTCGACTTCTCGGTCACCTCGGACCACTACTTCCCCTGGCTGGACGAGCAGGGCCACGCCCCGTACGCGTGGGCGGTACTGGGAGCGGCGGCGCAGGCCACCTCCCGGATCCCGCTGATGACGTACGTGACCTGCCCGACCTTCCGCTACCACCCCGTGGTGGTGGCCCAGAAGGCGGCGACGCTGCAACTGCTGTCCGAGGGCCGGTTCCGGCTGGGGCTCGGCAGCGGGGAGAACCTCAACGAGCACGTGGTGGGCCGGGGTTGGCCGGCCGCGTCGGTGCGGCTGGAGATGTTCGCCGAGGCCGTCGAGATCATCCGGGCCCTGTTCGAGGGCGGCTACGTGACGCGGCACGGCAAGCACTTCGACGTGGTCGGCGCCCGGCTGTGGGACCTCCCGGACCAGCCGCCGCCGATCGGGACGGCGGTGTCCGGTCCGGCGTCGTGCGCGCTGGCCGGGCGGCTCGCCGACCTGGCGATCGCGGTGGAGCCCGACGCGGACCTGCTCGCGGGCTTCGCCGAGCACGGCGGCGCCGGCAAGCCCGCCGTCGGCCAGCTGCCGGTGTGCTGGGACCCGGACCGGGAGGCCGCCGTGCGCCGGGCGCACGAGCAGTTCCGCTGGTTCGGCGGAGGCTGGAAGGTCAACGCCGAGCTGCCGGGCACCGCGGGCTTCGCCGCCGCCAGCGGGTTCGTGCGGCCCGAGGACGTCGCCGAGGCCATCCCCTGCGGCGACCGCGTCGAGGACTTCGTCGAGGCGGTGCGGCCCTTCGTCGACGCCGGGTTCGACGAGGTCGCCCTGGTGCAGGTGGGCGGGGACAGCCAGCCCGCCTTCCTGGAGTGGGCCGAGCGGACGCTGCTGCCGGCGCTGCGGAAGGCGTTCTGACCCCACCGGGCCCGCGCGTCCCGTCCCTGTGCGGAAGGCGCGGGCCCCCGGCATGACTTCGCGGACCGGGGGCAGAAGGGCGACCACAACGCCAACCGAGGAGGTCGAACCATGGTCCCGCTCCTGCTGGTCCTTCTGCTCGCTCTGATCCTGTTCGGCGCCGGATTCGCGTTGAAGGTGCTCTGGTGGGCAGCCGTCATCG
>NZ_JBEPAK010000419.1:0-3361 GCF_040298565.1 Kitasatospora sp. NPDC001539
GGCCGTACGAGGCGCCGGAGAGCGCGTTGCCGACGATGTCGCGCACGCCGTTGGCGGCCCCGCAGTACCGGGGCGCGGCACGCTCCACCCGTGTGTGATCGAGGAGATCAACCCCCATGCAGAACGTGAAGAAGGCCGCCGTCCTCTCCGCCGCCGCTGCCGGCCTGGTGCTGGGCGCGGCGGGCTCCGCCGCCGCGAGCGCGGGCGCCGAGGGCGTGGCCGCCGGCTCCCCCGGTGTCATCTCCGGCAACCAGATCCAGGTGCCGATCCACATCCCGCTCAACCTGTGCGGCAACTCCGTCGACGTGATCGGCGCCCTGAACCCGGCGTTCGGCAACAGCTGCGCGAACGTCGAGATGCACCCGAAGCACTCGGACGACGACTGCTGATCCCCGATCGGCACGTGTTCCGGCCGAACTGCCCCCCGACCAGCCGGCCGGGGGGCAGTTCGGCATCTCCGGGCGGCTTCCGGCCGTCCGGGAAACCGATCCACCGAAGGGTGATCCGCATGGTTTCGATGAAGAGCGGCGCGGGTGTGGCTGCCGCCGTGGGTGCCGCGGTGCTGCTCGGCGCCGGTTCGGCGCAGGCCGCGCCCGCGGCGGGGCAGGCCCCCTCGGGCGGCCCGGCCACGCTGGCCAGGACCGACGTCGGGCAGGCGTTGAGCGGGACGACGGCCGGCCTCGGCTACGGTGTGGCGCCGATCAAGAGCCTGCGCCTGGACCCGTGGGCCAACTCCTCGGCCGACGTGCTCAACAACGGCGCGACCGTCCAGCCGGACCAGGGCCTGGCCCCGGTGGGCACCGGCACGCTGACCGGTCCGCTGAGCGCGGGCGGCGGCATCAAGGACCTCCCGCTGGCCGGCGGCCTGACCGGGATCCTGCCGGGCTGACCCGGCCCGGGCACGACGGAGCCCGGCACCCCTCCCACCGACGGGGTGCCGGGCTCCGCCGCGTCCGGAGCCGTTCGGCTCAGAGCCGGGTCAGGTCGGCCAGCCCGGCCACGCCGCTCTGCCGCACCACGCCGGTGGCGGCGGAGGTGGCGGTGCCGGTCAGGTCCGTCTGCTGGAGCACGCCGGTGGTGGTCGCGGTGGCGGTGTCGGCCAGGTCGTTCACCTCGTCGGTGACGGAGAGCCGGCTCTCGTCGCCACCGAGGCTGGCGGTGGCCCCGGGGACGGCCTGCACGGCGCCGGGCACCAGGCGCGGGTCCACCTCGCCCACCTTGAGCCGGCCGTCGGCCAGCTGGCCGGTGCCGTCCTGGACCAGCGCCAGCGGCTTGCCGACGTCCAGGCCGGGGGTCTTGGCCTGCAGCGGCGCGGCCGGGGCCTCCAGGAGCACCTCGCCGAGGTCGGCGCTCTGGTCGACCAGCGGCAGCGGCAGCTGGGCCTTGGCGCTCGGCCCGACCTTGCCGGTGCCGAGCTGGGGCACCAGGTGGGCCGGGATCAGCCCGTTGTCGGTGGTCCGGCCGGGCACGGGCGGCATCACCAGCGAGGTCGGGATGCCGGCCTGGAGGTGGCTGCCCAGCGGAGTGAGCGGCACGTCCGCGGGGACCTGCTGGGTGGCCAGCTTGTCCTCCAGGGCTCCGACCTGGTCGGGGCTGACCGGGGCGGCCGAGGCCGCTCCCTGGGACGCGAGCATGCCCGCACCGACCGCCAGCAGCATCGCGCCGGCCCGCTTGGAGAACTTCATGCTTTTCACCGTTCTGCCTGTCCGTACTGGAGACGTACTGGAGATCTATGAGGGAGGGCTGCGGAGGGCGCAGCCGGAAAGCAATCTGTCTCAACGAGTGACCGTGAGTTCGGATTGCGGGCGTTAACCGGTTCGGCCTAATAATGCGACCGGAAACCACTCCCGGACGCGCCTCACGGACTCTTTTCAAAAATCCCCGTAACCTTCCGTGCCGTCATTCTTTGATCTGGACGTCAGTGACTGCAGACCGGGTCTGAGCGTTCTACGCGTTGCTACGCACGGAAACCGAAAGCATTTCAGAGAGGGATCTCCCCATGATCCAGAAGTCCTTCGCCGCCGCCGGCCTGGCCGTCGCCGCGCTGGCCGGTGCCGCCGCGCCCGCCTCGGCCATCGGGGACGCGGACGGCGCCGCAGCCTCGATCGAGGGCAACGGCGGCTCCAACTTCACCGGGACGGTCGGGAACAACAGCCCGAACTTCCACTTCCTGGACAACGCGAACGTCTGCCTCCCCGAGATCCACAACATCGCGGTCGCGGTGCTCGGTGTGGCCGTCCCGGTCGAGGTCCCGATCGCCAACAGCGGTGGCAAGCAGTACTGCACCCAGGGCATGGGCACCCAGAGCCACGGCGACGCGGGCGTGTCCCACCTGGTCGGCTGACCGCTTCCCGCACAGCCCCCCGCACCACCACCCCCTGAACCACCCTCGAATCGCTCCCCGATTCACCCTTGAGAGGAAAACCGGAAATGATCAAGAAGTCCCTCGCCGCCGCCGGTCTGGCCGCCGCCGCCATCGCGATGTCCGCCGGCTCGGCTTCCGCCATCGCCGACTCGGACGGCGCCGCCACCTCCGTCCAGGGCAACGGCGGCACCAACCAGACCGGCACCCACGGCAACGCCAGCCCGAACTTCCACACCCTGGACAACGCGAACATCTGCCTGCCGGAGATCCACAACATCGCCGTCGCCGTCATCGGCGTCGCGGTTCCGGTCGAGGTGCCGGTCCTGAACAGCACCCCGAAGCAGATCTGCAACGTCGGCCAGAACACCCAGTCCGCGGGCGACGCGGGTGTCTCGCACCTGATCGGCTGATCGAGGGGCACGGCACGGACGGAGGGCCCGGGGAGGAAGGTCTCCCCGGGCCCTCCGGGCTTGTGGGCCGAGGACTCCGGCCGGGCCGACGTCCGGCCGGGTGACCATCCGGCCGGTCCGGCGCGTGGGGCGCCGGAACGGGCGGAGAACACGATGTGATCACCAGTCAGAGGACGAGCGCCCGCAGGGGCGCTCCCACAGAGAGGGCAGATCCATGAAGAGCAAGCTGACCAAGGCCGCCCTGACCGCCGCCGCCGCGCTGGCGCTCGCGGGTGCCGCCACCCCGGCGTTCGCGCACGTCGGCCTGGAGGGCGGCGGCGGCATCGTCGCCTCGGCCGACCAGCCGTTCCTGGCCGGCGGCGGCTTCGGCGTCGCCCACACCTCCGACGTCATCGCCGGCGGTTTCGGCGGCGGCGCCGCCACGGCCACCGACCTGGTCGGCGGCGGCGAGGGCTTCGCGCACATCAAGGGCTGGAAGTAGCGGAACCCGGAAGGCCGGGCTGGGTCGAGGGCCGCCGTTCGATCCGCGAGTTCGGCGCCGCGCCGTTCACCGCGGAGCAGCTCGGCGAGTTCCTGCACCGAACCG
>NZ_JBEPAK010000420.1:0-3358 GCF_040298565.1 Kitasatospora sp. NPDC001539
GCGCGGGGGGGGGGCCCCCCACCGGGGCGCCCCCGGCCGACGTCACCCGGGTGAGCGCAAGCCGCGGCTCACCCCTTCCGGCGGCGGCAGGCCAGCCACACCACGGCGGCCACGCCCGCTGCTACCACCAGCACCGTGCCATTGGCCCGCGTCAGCGACGCGCCCCGGGCGGTCCCCTCCCGCACCGGCTCGGGCGCCTTCTCCTCCCACAGGTGACCGACCTCGGCGGCCTTGGCCCGGACCTGCCCGGCGGCCTGAGCGGCCTTCTCCTTCACCGGGTCGGGCAGCCGGTCCTGCACCTGGTGGGCCAGGTCGGTGGCCTTCGCCTTCAGTTCCCCCGCCTTGAGAGCGGCCTGCTCCTTCACCTCGCCGGCCTTCGCGGCGGCCTGCTCCCTGACCTCGGCGGCCTTCTCGTGGGCGCGCGCCCTGACATCGGTCTTCGCCGCGAACGCCTGGATCGTCTCCCCGAGCTCGGCCCGGGTCCGCTCGACCTGCTCGCGCAGTTCCTCGGGGCTGGCGGCGATGGGTTCGTCGTGAGGCGGCTGGGTCATCGGTGTGCCCTCTCCTTGATCTCGGCCAGGTCGGCCTTCACGTTCTCGACGGTCCGCTCGGGCACGGCCGGGCCGGCCCTGTCGATCTGTCTCTTTCCACTCACGGCCAGCACTGCGGCGATGACCCCCAGCACCGCCGTGACGATCAGCCCGGCCGCCCACACCGGCAGCGTCACCGCCAGCGCGGCGATCACGGTGGCGACCAGCGCCTGCGCCATCAGGAAACCGACCAGCCCGGCGCCTCCGAACAGGCCTCCGCCCTTGCCGTAGCGCCGGCCCTTCTCCTTCATCTCCTGCTGCGCCAGGTGGAGTTCGCCTCGCACCAGCTCGGTCAGCTGGTGCGAGGCCAGCTGGACCAGCTCACCCACCGACTGCCGGCCCGGTCGGTCCACGCTCGAGGCGGACCCGGCCCCGTGCGCCTGCGTGCTCGACACAGCGGTCACCTCCTCTCCCTCTGCGCTCCTCCTCCGCCGGCCGGAACGCACCGTGCGCCCGGCCGCCTGTCCAGGGCGCGCTTACCCCGGCCGGGCGAGTTCAGACCGGTCGTATGCCCGACGTGCCCGCCGGCTTCACCGGTCCCCCTGGCCGGACTCGGGCCACCCACGGGCCGAGCCCTGACCGGCCCGTGACTCCGGCCCGGGTTCGAGTGCCATTCGAGTGCCAACGGTTACGAGTCGCCCGGGCCGCGCCCGGTCGAGCCCACTCGTCCTGCCCACGAGTCCAGCCCAGCCCGCGAGTTCAGCCCGGCCCGCGCGTTCAGCCCGGCAGGAGTCCGGGCGCTGCCGGGTCCGGTCAGTCCTTCCTCGATGGCCTGATGTGACAGATCCTGGTCATTGCGGCCATGCCCGGCCGGGCGGAATGATCAGGGCATGCCCCCACCGCACCGCGTCGTGATCGCCGCCTTCCCCGGCATCGAGCTGCTGGACGTCACCGGGCCGGCCGAGGTCTTCTCCGTCGCCTCCCGGGTCGCCGGGG
Source organism: Kitasatospora sp. NPDC001539 (assembly GCF_040298565.1). Taxonomy (NCBI): domain Bacteria; kingdom Bacillati; phylum Actinomycetota; class Actinomycetes; order Kitasatosporales; family Streptomycetaceae; genus Kitasatospora; species Kitasatospora sp. NPDC001539. The sequence goes on from NZ_JBEPAK010000420.1 coordinate 1,527, forward strand.
CCGACCGGCCCGGCTACCTCGTGCAGATCGCGACGGCCGACGGCGGCCCGGTGGTCACCTCCAGCGGCGTTCGGCTGATGGCCGACCTGACCCTCGACGACGTGGCCGGCCCGGTCGACACACTGCTGGTCTCGGGGGCGATCGAGATCGTCGGCGACGCCGTCGAGCCGGTGATCGACCAGGAGGTCACCCGCTGGCTGCGCCGCGCGGCGCCCCTGGCACGGCGGATCGGGTCGGTCTGTGCCGGCGCGCACCTGCTGGCCGCCGCCGGGCTGCTCGACGGACGGCCGGCCACCACGCACTGGCTCACCGCGGCCCGGCTGGCCGCCGAACACCCCGGCGTCCGGGTCGACCCGGATCCGATCTTCGTCCGGGACGGGCAGGTGTGGACCTGCGCCGGCGTCACCTCCGGGATGGACATGGCGCTGGCCATGGTCGCCGAGGACCACGGCCAGGACCTCGCGCTCGCCACCGCCCGGATGATGGTGATGTACGTCAAACGCTCCGGCGGGCAGAGCCAGTTCAGCGTCCCGCTGTCCGTCCAGAGTTCCGAGGACGACCGGATCGACGAGCTGCGCCGGTGGATCGCCGAGCACCTCACCGACGACCTCTCGCTCGAAGCCCTCGCCGCTCGCGCGCACCTGAGCGCGCGCCACCTCGCCCGGCTGTTCCAGCGGCGCACCTCCACGACACCGGCCGCCTACGTGGAGGCGGCCAGGTTGGAGGCCGCCCGACGGCTGCTGCAGGACGGCAGCCGAAGCCTGCCCGAGGTCGCCGCCGCCAGCGGTCTCGGCTCCGTGGAGACCTTGCACCGCGTCTTCCGCCGAAGGCTCGGCACCACCCCCGCCGAGTACCGCCGCCGCTTCTGACCCACCCCGCCCACCGGCCGGGGCACGCCGCCCCCGGCCGAGCTCCGCCATGCCCGCACACACGACATCGACCGACGAGCTCCGGAGGAGAGCCATGTCCCGCACGAAGGTCATCCCGATCCCGGTCATGGGCCGGCACAACATCAACGCCTACCTGCTGCTCGGCCGACGGCCCGTCATCGTCGACGCCGGGACCCCGGGCAGCGGCCGGAAGATCCTCGCCCAGGTCGTCGCGCACGGCGTCGACCCGGCCGACGTCTCGTTGATCGTCATCACCCACGGCCACATCGACCACTTCGGCTCCGCCGCCGAACTGCACCGGCTCACCGGCGCACGCGTCGCCGGCCACGTCGCCGACCTCGGACCGTACCGCTCCGGGCGGGTCCGCGAACCGTACCTGCCCACCGGCCCGATGGGCCGCCTCATGGCCCGCAACCGCAAGCTCCACGTCCAGGCGGAGCCGGTCGAACCGGCCGTGCTCATCCGCGGCGAGACGAGCCTGGAGGACTTCGGGGTCCGGGCGCGCATCATGCCCACCCCCGGCCACACCGCCGGATCGGTGTCCGTCCTCACCGACGCCGGTGACCTCGTCGCCGGCGACCTGGTCGCCGGCTCCTTCATGGGCCTCGTCCCCGGCAAGCCCGCCAACCCGCCCTTCCACGACGACCCGCGGCAGAACCTCGCCAGTCTCCGCCGGATGCTCGCCCTCGACCCCGTCGCCCTCCACGTCGGCCACGGCACCGCGCTCGACCCGGACCGGGTGCGCCGGTGGGCCGACCGGGAGCACGACCGCCTCGCCCGACTCGAGGCCGGCGGACGCCTGCCTTCCCGCGCCGGGTGACGCGCGGGGTACGGCCCCGCCTCCCGGCCCAGCACCACCCGGCCCAGCACCACCCGGCCCAGCACCATCCGGCCCAGCGCCTCCCGGCCCGGACGCCGACCTGCGGCGAGCGGGTCCGCCAC
>NZ_JBEPAK010000421.1:0-3265 GCF_040298565.1 Kitasatospora sp. NPDC001539
GCCCGGCCGGCGGCCGCCACCGGACCGTCCTGGTCCCGGCCGGGGAGGGCCCGCAGGATCGCCTCGACGCTCTGCTTGGCGTCGCCGAAGAGCATGCTGGTGTTGTCCCGGAAGAACAGCGGGTTCTGCACCCCCGCGTAACCCGAGGCCATCGAGCGCTTGAAGACGATCACCTGCTCGGCCTCCCACACCCGCAGGACCGGCATCCCGGCGATGGGGCTGCCCGGGTCCTCGGTGGCGGCCGGGTTGACGGTGTCGTTGGCGCCGATGACGAGGACGACCGAGGTCGCGGCGAAGTCGTCGTTGATCTCGTCCATCTCCAGGACGATGTCGTACGGCACCTTCGCCTCGGCCAGCAGGACGTTCATGTGCCCCGGCAGGCGCCCGGCGACGGGGTGCACGCCGAAGCGGACCTCGACCCCGCGCTCGCGCAGCCGGTGGGTCAGCTCCGCCACCGGGTGCTGGGCCTGGGCCACGGCCATGCCGTAGCCGGGGGTGATCACCACTGACCGGGCCTGGTCGAGCAGCGCCGCGACCTCCTCGGCGCGGATCTCGCGGTGCTCGCCGTGCTCCTCGCTCCCGGCCGTCGGGGCCTCGATGCCGAAGCCGCCGGCGATGACGGACAGGAAGGACCGGTTCATGGCCTTGCACATGATGTACGAGAGGTAGGCACCGGAGGAACCGACCAGCGCCCCCGTGACGATGAGCAGGTTGTTGTCGAGCAGGAACCCGGAGGCGGCCGCGGCCCAGCCGGAGTAGCTGTTCAGCATGGAGACGACCACGGGCATGTCGCCGCCGCCGATCGAGGCGACCAGGTGCCAGCCCAGGGCGAGCGCCAGGACGGTGACCGCGACCATCAGGACCGGCCCCGGGCTGGCGGTGAACCAGATCGTCAGGCCGACGAACGCGGCCAGCGCCCCCAGGTTGAGCGCGTTCTTGCCGGGCAGCGTCAGCGGGCGCGAGGCGATCCGGGCGGACAGCTTCAGGAAGGCCACGACGGAGCCGGTGAAGGTGACCGCGCCGATGAAGACGCCGATGAAGACCTCGGCGTGGTGGATGCCCAGCAGGTCTCCGGCGATCGTGGTCTGCGCGGACCCGTGGGACTCGACCTCCAGGTAGCTGTTCCAGCCGACCAGGACGGCGGCGAGGCCGACGAAGCTGTGCAGGACGGCGATCAGCTCGGGCATCTGGGTCATCTCGACCCGCCGTGCCCGCCACAGCCCGGCCGCACCGCCGAGCGCCATCGCGACGACGATCAGCGCGACCGCGCCGGCGGTGATGCTCTGCGCCGCCACCACGACGGTGGCGACCAGGGCGAGGGCCATGCCGGCGATGCCGTAGACGACACCGGCGCGTGAGGTCCGGTGCTGGGAGAGCCCGGCGAGGCTGAGGATGAACAGCAGTGCGGCGACCAGGTCCGCGGCGTGCGAGGCCGTCGTGGAAGTCATCGGGCTCAGCGCCTTTCGGGGGAGGTCGAGAACATCGACAGCATGCGGCGGGTGACGGCGAAACCGCCGAAGATGTTCACGCTCGTCAGCAGGACCGCGACGAAGGACAGCACGGTGACGACGCGGCTCTCGTGGCCGATCTGCAACAGGGCGCCGATCACCACGATCCCGGAGATCGCGTTGGTCACCGACATCAGCGGGGTGTGCAGGGCGTGGTGCACCTTGCCGATGACGTAGTAGCCGATGACCACGGCGAGCGCGAACACCGTCAGGTTCTGGGCGAGTTGGGCGGGCGCGAAGGCGGTCAGCAGGAAGGCGGCGAGCATGCCCGCGCCGATCAGCCCGAAGCGCGCCGCCGGGGTGAGCCGCGACCGCTTCGGTTCCGCGGGCGCGGGCGCGGCGACGGCGGGCTGCGCGGCCGGGGCGGCCGACACCGCCACGGGCGGCGGCGGCCAGGTGATCTCGCCCTCGCGGACGACCGTCACGGCCCGCTGGACCACGTCGTCGAAGTCGAGCACGAGCTGCCCGTCCCGGTCGGGCGTCAGCAGCTTCAACAGGTTCACCAGGTTGGTGCCGAACAGCTGGGAGGCCTGTGCGGGCAGCCGGGCCGGGAGGTCGGTGTAGCCGATGATGGTGACGCCGTTGTCGGTGACCACCGTGCGGCCCGCCACCGTGCCCTCGACGTTCCCGCCCTGCGCGGCGGCCATGTCGACGATGACGCTGCCGGGCCGCATCGCCGCCACGTCCTCGGCGGTGACCAGCCGCGGGGCGGGCCGGCCGGGGATCAGCGCGGTCGTGATGATGATGTCCACGTCCTCGGCCTGCTCGTGGTAGAGCGCGGCGGCGGCTCGGTCGTACTCGGCGGAGGTCGCCTTGGCGTATCCGTCGGTGCTCGCCTCCTGGACGACCTCCACGGCCAGGTACTCGCCGCCCAACGACCTCACCTGGTCGGCCACTTCGGGCCTCGGGTCGGTCGCCCGGACGATCGCGCCCAGGCTGGAGGCCGCGCCGATGGCGGCGAGCCCGGCGACGCCGGCTCCCGCGACCAGGACCTTCGCCGGCGGCACCTTGCCCGCGGCGGTGACCTGGCCGGTGAAGAACCGCCCGAACACGTGGGCCGCCTCGATCACCGCGCGGTAGCCGGCGATGTTCGCCATCGAGCTGAGCACGTCCATCGACTGCGCCCGCGAGATCCGCGGGACGGCGTCCAGCGCGAGCGCGGTGACGCCGTGGGCGGCCAGCGCCTTGAGCAGTTCGGGGCGCTGCGCGGGGGAGAGCAGGCCGATTAGGGTGGTGCCCTCGCGCAGCCGGGCGATCTCGGCGTCCGTCGGGGCGTTGATCTTCAGGACCACGTCCGCGGTCCAGGCGTCGCCGATGCGGGCGCCGGCGTCGGCGTAGGCCGCGTCGGTGAAGCCGGAGGCGGCACCGGCCTGCGGCTCGACGACGACGTCGTAGCCGAGGCCGAGCAACTGCTGCACCGTCGTCGGTGTCGCCGCGACGCGGGCGTCCCCGCTGGCCGACTCGGCGACCACGCCGATGCGCCGGGGTGGGGATTGGGTCGGGACAAGTGCAGACATGTCTGGTGTCTCTCTCGTCGAAAGCGCTGCTGACCGGGGGTTCACGGCCGGGAGCGGATCCCGGCCGTTGGTCGAAGGAACCTACTCCTACCCAGTCTGCGAACCGATGGCGCGAACCAGTGACAAGCCTCACTCACCCTCGTGGGCGAGGGCCGGAAACCGCCGGGTACGGCCGCAGGTCGGGCGGAACCGGAAGCCCGGGCGGAACCGGAAGGCCCCGGCCGCCCCCGGGGAGGGGGC
>NZ_JBEPAK010000422.1:0-3253 GCF_040298565.1 Kitasatospora sp. NPDC001539
GTCGACCTCGCTGACGTACGCGGAGCTGGACGCGCGGGCGAACCGGTTGGCGCGGCTGCTGACGGCCCGGGGAACCGGGCCCGCGGGCCCGGCCGGCCCCTTCCTTCCCCCATACCCGCACGTCGGAGCCGTCCGCCTGGCGGCCCGCTTCGTCGTACCCGCTTCCCATCCTGGAGAATGACGCCATGAGCAACCCCCAGCACCTGCAGTACACCAAGGAGCACGAGTGGCTGACGGCCGCGGACGCCGACGGTGTCTCCACGGTCGGCATCACCAAGCACGCCGCCGACGCGCTCGGTGACATCGTCTACGTGCAGCTGCCCGAGGTCGGCGACACCGTGGCCGCCGGCGAGACCTGCGGCGAGCTGGAGTCGACCAAGTCGGTCAGCGACCTGTACTCCCCGGTGACCGGCGAGGTCACCGAGGTCAACCAGGACGTCCTGGACGACAACAGCCTGGTGAACAGCGCCCCCTTCGAGGGCGGCTGGCTGTTCAAGGTGCGCGTCGAGTCCACCGACGAGCTGCTCAGCGCCGACGAGTACGACGCGCTCACCCACAGCTGACCCGCTCGTGACCGGGCGGGCCGCACCACGGCGGCCCGCCCGACCCCGCCGTCCCTCCGCTCTCCTCCCCGGGAAGACCACACCATGACGGTTCTCAACCAGTCCCTGCACGCCCTCGACCCGGAGATCGCCGCCGCGGTCGACGCCGAGCTGCACCGCCAGCAGACCACCCTGGAGATGATCGCCTCCGAGAACTTCGCCCCGGTGGCGGTCATGGAGGCCCAGGGCTCGGTGCTCACCAACAAGTACGCCGAGGGCTACCCCGGCCGCCGCTACTACGGCGGCTGCGAGCACGTCGACGTGGTCGAGCAGATCGCGATCGACCGGGTCAAGGCCCTGTTCGGCGCCGAGCACGCCAACGTCCAGCCGCACTCGGGCGCGCAGGCCAACGCCGCGGCGATGTTCGCGCTGATCCAGCCGGGCGACACCATCCTGGGCCTGAACCTGGCCCACGGCGGTCACCTGACCCACGGCATGAAGATCAACTTCTCCGGCAAGCTCTACAACGTGGTCGCGTACCACGTGGACGAGAAGACCGGCCAGGTCGACATGGCCGAGGTGGAGCGCCTGGCCAAGGAGCACCAGCCGAAGCTGATCATCGCCGGTTGGTCCGCCTACCCGCGCCAGCTGGACTTCGCCGAGTTCCGCCGGGTCGCCGACGAGGTCGGCGCCCTGCTCATGGTGGACATGGCGCACTTCGCCGGCCTGGTGGCCGCCGGGCTGCACCCGAACCCGGTGCCGCACGCGGACGTCGTCACCACCACCACCCACAAGACCCTGGGCGGCCCGCGCGGCGGCGTCATCCTGTCCAGGGCCGAGCACGCCAAGAAGATCAACTCCGCGGTCTTCCCCGGCCAGCAGGGCGGTCCGCTGGAGCACGTCATCGCGGGCAAGGCCGTCGCCTTCAAGGTCGCCGCCTCGGAGGAGTTCAAGGAGCGCCAGCAGCGCACCCTGGAGGGCGCCCGGATCCTCGCCGAGCGCCTGCTGCGCGAGGACGTCGCCGAGGCCGGCGCCACCGTGCTGTCCGGCGGCACCGACGTCCACCTGGTCCTGGTCGACCTGCGCAACAGCAGCCTCGACGGCCAGCAGGCCGAGGACCGCCTGCACGAGGTCGGCATCACGGTCAACCGCAACGCCGTCCCGAACGACCCGCGCCCGCCGATGGTCACCTCGGGCCTGCGCATCGGCACCCCGGCCCTGGCCACCCGCGGCTTCCGGGCCGAGGACTTCCGCGAGGTCGCCGACGTCATCGCCGAGGCGCTCAAGCCCGCCTTCGACGAGACCGTCGCCGCCGCCCTGAAGGCCCGCGTCACCGCCCTGGCCGAGAAGTACCCGCTCTATCCCAACCTGGCCAACCAGGAGTGATCCGGCCCCGTCCGGTTCACCGGGCATAGGGCCCGCCCCGGGTGACCGGCCTCACTCCGCCGGTGCACCTGGGACTCCGGGGCACCGCGCACACTGGACAGTGCGCGCGGTGCCCCGTCCCGTGTCGGCCCCGCCCAGCCCCCTCCAGCCCGCAAAGTCCTTCCACGAGACAGACAAGGACGTCCCCCGTGGCCATCAGCGTCTTCGACCTCTTCTCCATCGGCATCGGCCCGTCGAGCTCCCACACCGTCGGCCCGATGCGCGCGGCCCGGATGTTCGCCCGCCGGCTGCGCTCCGAAGGCCTGCTGCCCCGGGTCACCGCCGTGCGCGCCGAGCTGTACGGCTCGCTGGGCGCCACCGGCCACGGCCACGGCACCCCCAAGGCCGTCCTGCTGGGCCTGGAGGGCAACTCGCCCCGGACCGTCGACGTCGACCAGGCCGACAAGGACGTCGAGCGGATCGCCGCCGAGAAGCGGCTCGACCTGCTCGGCGAGCACACCATCGACTTCGACCCCGACGACCAGCTGGTCCTGCACCGGCGCCGCTCGCTGCCGTACCACGCCAACGGGATGACCCTGTGGGCGTTCGCGGCGGACGGCTCCACGCTGCTGGAGAAGACCTACTACTCGGTCGGCGGCGGCTTCGTCGTGGACGAGGACGCGATCGGCGCGGACCGGGTCAAGCCCGACGACACCGTGCTGCGCTACCCCTTCCGCACCGGCGAGGAGCTGCTGCGGCTCACCCGGGAGACCGGGCTGTCGATCTCCGGCCTGATGCTGGAGAACGAGAAGGCCTGGCGCAGCGAGGAGGAGATCCGGACCGGGCTGCTGGAGATCTGGTCCGTGATGCAGGAGTGCGTGCGGGCCGGCATGACCCGCGAGGGCATCCTGCCGGGCGGCCTCAAGGTCCGCCGCCGGGCCGCCGCCGCGGCCCGGACGCTGCGCGCCGAGGGGATCGGCCCGGCCAACGCGATGGAGTGGGTGACCCTCTACGCGATGGCGGTCAACGAGGAGAACGCCTCCGGCCGCCGGGTCGTCACCGCGCCCACCAACGGCGCGGCGGGCATCATCCCGGCCGTCCTGCACTACTACCTGAACTTCATCCCGGGCGCCGACGAGGACGGCATCGTCCGCTTCCTGCTCGCGGCGGGCGCCATCGGCATGCTCTTCAAGGAGAACGCCTCCATCTCCGGCGCCGAGGTCGGCTGCCAGGGCGAGGTCGGCTCCGCCTGCTCGATGGCCGCGGGCGGCCTCGCCGAGGCGGCGAAGGCGGAGCCCTTGTAGAGGTTGGTGATCTCCCACGGGCCCTGGATGATCGCCGCGACC
>NZ_JBEPAK010000423.1:0-3233 GCF_040298565.1 Kitasatospora sp. NPDC001539
CACCCGCCTCGTGGGGCGGTGGGGGCCGGTGGGCCAAATCCCTGCGCCTCCAGCGCACCCGCGAGCTCTTCCTTGGTCATGCTTGAGCGCCCCGGGATGTCTTCCTTCTGGGCCCGGCGGTACAGCTCGTCCTTGGTCGGCTCGTCGTCCCTGCGGCGCTTGGCCGCCTCCTGCTCGGCCTCGGCGAGTGCCTCCTCGCGGCGTTCCTTGAAGGTGGTGCCGAGTTCCCGCAGTTGCTTTTCGTCCACGGCCTGCCGCAGCGCGGGCAGAATCTCGGACTCCTCGGTCTCGACGTGGTGCTTGACCGCCTCGACGAGTTCGGTGACCAGGGTGTCGAACTGCTTCGACTCCGGGTCGGTGGCCTGCAGGCGCTTGATCAGTTGCTCTGCCTGCTCGTGCTCGTCCTCGCTGTGAGCCACCTGGCCCTTCTCCCCGGGCGCGTTCTTCGCGATGACCGGGTACACCCGCTCTTCCTCGGCGCGTGAGTGGGCGATCAGCAGGGCCCCGACCCGGTCGAGCACGGCCACTCGGTCCTTGCCTCCCGCCTGCAACTGCTGGAACAGCTTCTCCACCTCACGGTGGTCCGCGGTGATCAGCTCAACGACATCCTTCGTCATTCCGTCTCCCAACGATCCAGTGGCTGCCAGGTGCACCGCTTACCCCGAAAACGTGCCGGCACGCTGCCGTCACTCTCCGAAAACGCCGCCACCTGCGCGGACCGTGGTTGCCCAACGCGGTAGCCGTCTCAAGAGCTGCTGCAGGCGTTGGCCACGGAGGAAGAGAAACAATCGCGGCAGGACACCGCCCCGGCTGTCGGGAGCTGCGGCCCGGTCGGGTGAACGATGCGGCGGCCGCCAAAGGGCTGGTCCGGGGCGGCGGGTGCCGCCCCGGACCAGCCCTCGCGCGCGTCAGCCCTGCGCCTGGTCCCGGGCTTGCTGGGCGGCGTCCTGCCCGACCTGCTTGACGTCCTCGGCCGTGGTCTGTGCGGCCTGCCGGGCGGCGTCCGTGGTGCTCTGCACCGCTTCCTGCGCGGTGGCCTTGATCGCACCTGCGGCTTGCTGGGCCGGCTCCCGGAGTTCCTCCTTCACCTCCTGCACCGCTTCGGTTGCGGCCTGCTTGACCGGTTGAAGGAACTCGTCGGCATGCTCGCGCAGCTGCGCTCCGGCGCGCTGCTCCACGTTCGAGACGGGCAGCAGGCTCCCGGCCAGCATGCCCGCGCCGAAGGCGATGATGCCCGCCGCGATCGGGTTGCCCTGAGTCTGGCGACGCACTTGCTCGGGGGCCTGCTGCACCGTGTCGGCGACGTGACTCGTCGTGTCCCCGACCCGCTCGGCCAGCTGGCCGGCTGTGTCGCCCATCTGCCCGGCCAGGTCCCGGGCCGGCTCGCCCACTGCCTTGCCGGTGTCGTTCACCGAGCCCATCACCTGCTCCTTCACACTGGTCAGCCGCCGGCGGGTGGCCTCGACACGGCGGCGGGCGACCTTGCGCGGCGTCACCCGCTCGGCGAGGAGGTCGACGTTGCGGGCGAGATGCGTGCGCCGCGCCTCCACATCAGCTCTCAACTCGTCGGGTGTCGTGCCCACTTGGCATCCTCCTTCAATGTCTGGACGGTCTGCTCGGGCTTGAGGTGCACGTCCTTGAGCCGCCTGCGGCCCGTGCTGTAGAGCACGGCCGCCGCTGCGGCCCACAGAGCGGTGACGATCAGCGCGGCCCAGGCGATGTCGACGGCGTGGGCGAGGGCGAACATGACGGTCAGGCTCACGAAGAGCACCAACAGGTGTCCGGCGTAGCCGGCGCCGGCGAGCATGCCACCGGCCTTGCCCGCCTTGGTGGCCTCTTCCTTGAGTTCGGCCTTCGCCAGATTGATCTCGTCGCGTACCAGCGCGGTGAGGTCCTCGGTGATCTCGCCGATCAGGTCGCCGACGGAGTCCGGCTGCCGAGGGCCCCTGCCGGGGGGCGACGGCGCGGGAGGTGCAGCGCGTGCGGTCTCCTGCGGGGGCGTGTTCGTCAGCGGGTCGTAGGTGGTGGCCACGGTCTACCTCCCCGCCTCCGGCTGCTGCCACTGTCCGGACGGTTTGGAACCCGAGCTCTGGTGGGGCTGGTCCTGACTGTAGCCGGGGGTGTAGTGCGGCGGCTGGGACTGCCCGTAAGCCTCGTACGGGTCCGTGTCCGCCGCGAGTGGCGGTGGCGGCGGCGTCGACACCGGCGCCGGTGTGCCGGGCGCGGGCGAAGGCGCGGCGCTCGGCCGGTCCCCGGCCGGGGTAACGGAGGCGCCGTGGCCGTGCGCCTCGCTGTCGGAGGCGGCACTCACGCCCTTGCCGGCCCGGCTGACGGCGAAGCCGGCCAGCGCCGCCCCAGCCAGGAACAGCCCCGGCCGACGTCGGGCGAAGTCCTGGACCTCGTCCAGCAGTCCCTCCGGCCCACGCTCCTCAAGATGGTCGGCGACCTGGTGCCCGCCGTCCGCCAGGCGCCGCACCACCGTCGTCGCGACCGAATCCTGTTGGCCGTGCTCGCCCATCTGCTCCAGCTCCCGCGCCAGGCTGCGGACGTTGTCCGCGAGACGCTGCCCCTGGGTACGGGTCTGCTCCCTGAGCTGATCGCGCAGTCCGCCTGCGAGCTGTTGGGCCTGCGCGCCTGCTTCCTCGGCGACCTTCGACGCCTGCTCCGTAGCGGTGCCGGTCACCTCCGACACCTGCCTGCCGACGGCAGTCGCCGCCTCGGTCGCCTTGTCCTTCGCGATCTGGGCTGCCTGCGGCGCGGTGTCCTGGTTCGGCGGGCCCGACCGTGTCGTGTCGTTCACGAGCCGCCCTCCTCCCGGTTCGTCCGGTTTTCGCTCGGTCGCGCCCCGCCTACCCCATTTGCGTTGATTCACCGGCGGGCCCGCAGGGGATCCCGCCGCCCCCGGCCTACGCCGTGCTCGTCGTCCGGCCACATGCGGGTGTCACGCGACGGAACGCAAGGCTCCTCGCCGCCTGGCATTCCGCCCTCGACTGCTCGCTCCCGGGTCGGCTCGGCATCGGACTCCAGCCCCGGCAGAATCGCCAGATCGGACAGCCACAGCCACAGCCACAGTCACAGTCACAGTCACAGTCACACCAGGGACACGATCACCCCGGCCAGGGTGCCGCACGTCCTGTTGCAGTAAGAAGCGATTCCCAAACCGAAGGCAGGGTCACGTTTTCGCAGGTGAGGTGTGTGGCCGTCGCTCGGTAGGCATGCTCGGACCGTCGTGT
>NZ_JBEPAK010000424.1:0-3163 GCF_040298565.1 Kitasatospora sp. NPDC001539
GCCTACATCGTCATGGACTCCCGCTCCATCGGCGCCGACCTGTCGTACGCCTGGCCCACCAACGAGATCGCGGTGATGGGCGCCGAAGGCGCCGCGAACGTGGTCTTCCGCCGGGAGATCGCCGCCGCCGACGACCCGGACGCGACCCGAGCCCAGCTGGTCAAGGAGTACACCGCCGAGCTGATGCACCCGTACTACGCGGCCGAACGCGGCCTGGTGGACGACGTCATCGACCCGGCCGAGACGCGGGCGACGCTCATCGCCGCACTGGAGATGCTCGCCACCAAGCACGCGCCGCTGCCGTCCCGCAAGCACGGGAACCCGCCGCAGTGAGCGGGCGCGCGGCGGCCGCGGCCGACCCGGTGCTCCGGTATTGCACGGGCAGCCGGGGGCCGGGAACCGGCCGCCCTGGCGGCAACCCTGGCGCCGGCTGTCCAGCGTTGCGCCAGCGGACCTGCCGGACCCCGGCGGACCGCCGATGCGGACCGTCGGGGGCGCGCCGCCGCCCGCGTCTTCCCGAGCCGAGCCTGACAGGTTCCTGCAGGACGGCTTGGCTCCGCGCTGCACCGACTGGTAGCAAGGGCGGAGCGGCAAGATCGAAAACACGCGGCCACGGCCGAGGGGAGACGGCTGACGACCCGGGTGGTGCCCGGCTTCCCGGCCTCTCCCGACCACGCCGCGACACGGCAGGTGGAGGAGTTCGACACAACGGTGCGGCGGAAGCGGGCAGCCCGGCTCGACCGGGGGGTGCGAGGTGAGGAGTGCCCATGAGGGCGGCTCAGTACGGTCGTCCCGACACGGAGGCGGCCGGGCGGAACGAGCGTGTCATGGTTCACCTCAAGGCCTCGGGCGTCATCGGGAAAGCGGACGTCCGCCTGGCGGAACCCACCCTGGAGTTCCGACTCCTCGGCCCGGTGGAGGCGGTGGCCGACGGCCGGGAGATCAGGTTGGACGGTGCCAAACAGCGGTCCGTCCTGGCCGCCCTCCTGCTGTCCGACGGCCTCCTGCTGCCCGACGAGCGGCTGAGCGCCCTGCTCTGGGGCTGGGATCCACCGGCCACCTGGACCGCACAACTGCACACGTACGCCTCCAGGCTGCGCGGTCGGCTGGGGCCGCAGGTCGACCTGATCCGCCGCGCGCCCGGCTACCGGCTCGACATCGGCTCGGCCCGGGTGGACCTCCACGAGTTCCGTCGGGACGCCGAGCTCGGCCGGCGCGCCCTGGAGGCCGGCGAACACCGCCGTGCCGCCGACCTGCTCTCCGCCGCGCTCGGGCACTGGCGCGGCACGCCGCTCACCGGCGTGACCGCGCAGCTGGCCGAGAAGGCACTGCCGGAACTGGAGGAGAGCCGGCTCGCCGCCCTGGAGAACCGCATCGAGGCCGATCTCGCCCTGGGCGGTCACCGGGCCGCCGTCCCCGAACTGCGCGGACTGGTCGCCGAGCACCCGACCCGGGAGCGCCTGCGCGGGCAGCTGATGGCAGCCCTCTACCGCTGCGACCGGCAGAGCGACGCGCTGGAGGTGTACGAGCAGGGGCGGCGCCTGCTCGCCGAGGAACTGGGCGTCGACCCGGGTGCGACCCTGCGCGAGCTGCACTCGCAGGTCCTCTCCGGCACCCTGCCCGGGCCGGCCGCCGCCCACCCGCCGACGGCAGTGCTGAGCGCGCCACCGGCACCGGCCCCGCCCGGCGGCCATCCGGCCTCCGAACGCCCCACCGGCGCGTGGACCGGAGTCGTGCCGGTGCTGTTGCCGCCGGCCGTCGCCGACTTCGTCGGGCGGCAGCGCCACCTCGCGGCGTTGCAGGCCGCCTTGGGCGGGGCGGCGCAGGACCGCCCGGCCTGTCCCGGGGAGCCGACCGGCCCGATCCTGCTGACCGGCGGTGCCGGCTGCGGGAAGTCCGCGCTGGCCGTCCAGGCTGCCCACCTCGCCCGGTCGGGCTTCCCCGATGGCGTCCTCTACGCCGACCTGCGCGGCCCGGACGGCCTCCCGCGCGACCTCGCCGAGGTCCTCCGCGCCTTCCTGTGCGCCCTCGGGGCGGATGGGCGCCGACTGCCGGACGGTCCGGACGAGCTGGTCCGGCTCTACCGGAGCCGACTGGCCGGACGGAAGGTCCTGGTGCTGCTGGACAACGCCGAGGACGAGCGGGCCGTCCGTCCGCTGCTCACCTCCGACGAGTGCGGCCGTACCGTCGTCACCAGCCGCTCGGCGCTCGCCACGATCGAGGGGGCGCAGCGCTTCTGGGTCGGCCCCCTGGAGTTCCCGGAGGCCTACCAGTTGCTCGCCGTGGCCGGCCGGGAACGGGTGAGCACGGATCCGGGGGCGACGGCCCGGATCGTCGAACTCTGCGACCGGCTGCCGCTCGCGCTGCGGATCTGTGCGAGCCGACTGGCCGCCCACCCGCACTGGACGGCGGCCAGACTGGCCGACCGACTCACCTCGGCGGAGAACCGCCTGGACGAGCTGCGCCTCGGTGAACTGGACGTCAGGGCCAGCCTGGCGGCGGATCTGCGGAGAGTGCACCCGGCCGCCCGTACCGCCCTTCGGGCCTTCGCGCGGGCCGGGGCCGACAGCGTGTCCCTCGCGGACGCCGCCAGGCTGCTCGGCTGCTCCGACTGCGAGGCGGAGGAGGTGCTGGAGCTGCTGACCGAGGCCAGGCTGCTGACCGCCGATCCCGAGCCTGCGGAACTGCTCTACCGCATGGGTTCGTTGGTCCGCCTCGTCGCCCAGGAACAGCCGGCCGCCGCGCTCGTGGCCTGAGTCACCCCGCCCCGGGGCGTGGCCGACCGGTCTGCCTGACCGCGGCGTCAGCCGCAACCGCCCGCGTGACCGAAGTCCAGGCTGCGGCCCGGCATCGGCGCTACCGTCGCCAGTAGGCCGGGGTCGTCGAGAATGAGCTCGATGTCGAGGTACTCCGGGCGCGCCTGCTCGGGCGCGGCCGTGTCCGTGGTGGTCGTTTCCATGGTGGCCTCCGGTCCCAACTCGTGGGTCTCCTGGTCGTGGAGCGAGGATCCGACGTGCGGCTATGGCGTCCCTATCGGTCCCCTGCGGTCGTGTCGCCGGGATCGAGAGCGGCCCTATAGAAGTCCTATGGGCACCTCGGGTAGCGTCCTGGGCACCGCGAGGGGCGCCCAGGGCTGGGCACCCCTCGCCGTGGGACGGGCGTC